>NZ_DAWCVJ010000074.1:0-11413 GCF_052358865.1 Faecalibacterium sp. | reverse complement strand
TGCCAGCTGCTTGTAGAACTGAGGGCTTTGGGCCAGATAGGCGTTGCGGTCGAAGTAGTCCACCTTGAACACCTCAGAGCCGCTCTCGCTGGCGGCAGCGATGAGCTTCGGGGTGTGGATCTCGATGAAGTTACGCTCGAGCAGGAACTGGCGCATAGCGTTGACGAAGCAGCTCTGTGCCTTGAACATCAGCTGATTCTCGTCGGTGCGCAGGTCGATCCAGCGGTAGTCGATGCGCTGGTCGATGCTGGAACGCTCCACAGCCTTCTTTTTCTTGGTGGCTGCGATTTCCTTACGGACGATGGGCAGTGCGTCGGCGATGCTCTCGATCTCGATGGCCGAGGGGATCATCTCGATGCCGCCCATCTTGACATAGTCGTTCTCCACCACCTTGCCGGTGACGGTGATGACCGAGTCCGGGGTCAGCTTGTCGATGGTGTCCACCAGCTCGGGGTGATCCTCTTTCTCGACGGTGATCTGAAGCTTGCCGGTAATATCCTTCAGCACGATGAAGGCCATATACTTGCTGTTGCGCAGGTTTTCGATAAAGCCCTGCACCTTGACCGTGCTGCCAATTTCCTTTTGTACCTCATTGATATAGGTGCGTTCCATGGAAATCCTCCTTCTGTGTCTTGTATACTGTTTTATTATATAACATTTCCGACATAAATCAAGACAAAACCGCTTCGTTTCTCAAGATGCTTCAGCTCCTTCGGCGGTTCATCCCTATTTCAGCTTTTTCCCCAGCCTCCACATCCAGCGTCCCGCCGCCGGGCAGCAGATCAGCATCCAGAGCTTGCTCTTTTCACGCTTCTTGCTGTTCGGGACGCGCAAGGCTGCCCGCCAATGCTCTCGCGCCATCCGCACGATCTTGGCTTGCAGCTCCGGATCGGCATGGTCGCTGCCCGCCATCCGGTAATACACATGGGCACAGACCACCGCCAGCCGTTCCTCGGCTGTTCGTTCCATGCTTTCCTCCCCAGGTCTCCTCTGCTCCCGGATCAGTGCATAAATTCTTTCCCATGCCGTTATCTCACTGAACTGCTTTGGCTTGAATGTCTCCTGATGGAGCGCCGAGCCATCCCGCATATAGTATGCGTACAGGCCGCACGGCAGATAAATGTACCCTCCCGCCTTCAGAAGTGCCTTTGTCATAAACAGCGCATCTTCTCCGATCGAAAGCTCCTCATCGAACCGAATATCACGAAGAAATTCAGTCTTCATCATCCCTCTACAGCACCACAGGCACCCATTTTCATCCCAGAATGTATATCGCTTCATATCCATCCGCTTTGTTTCCGGCATTTTTTCCGGAAGTGCCTTAAAGGGGGCCTCCTTTTCAAAATCATTCACCCGCACATCCCTGCAGATTGCAACCGCCTCTCCGCTCTGCCGGAGGGCCAGATACAGCCATTCCATATATTGCGGAGCCACAGCATCGTCCGCATCCACAAAGCACACATATTCGCCTTTTGCCTGTTCCAGCCCCCTATTGCGTGCTGAGGACACCCCGCCATTTTTCTTATGCAGGGTGCGGATGCGCAGGTCCTTCTCCGCGTATCTCTCCATGATCTCAGGGCTGCCATCCGATGAGCCATCGTTTATCAGAAGCAGCTCAAAATTCGAATACGTCTGTGTCAGGAGGCTCTCGATGCAGCGAGGGAGTTCTTTTTCTACATTGTAGACCGGTACGATCACGCTGATCTTCACATCTGTCCCGCTCGCCATCTTTTATCCTTTGCCTTTCTGCTCTGTCAATGTGCCGCCCAGCATCTCCGCTGTAACGTGATAATATTCCATCAGGTTTTGCAGCGCTTCGTCGTTCAGCATCCTTCCGGCGGTGTTGACCGACATCAGGCACTGGCGCTGGCTACTCCGGATGGTGAACCATTCCTTCGAATTGGTGCTCACCTTCACCGCCGGGATCCTTTTCTGTGCTCCTACGATCTTGAGCCACATATCGTCCGCCGTCGGACACAGCTTCAGGATCTTTTCACTGTCGAACTCGATACCGCTGAAATAGCCGGCAGGGTACAATACCCCTCCGACACCCACTGGAAAAAGCGCTTCCGAAGGACCTTTTTTGTCCGGCGACAAGCCGTGCCACTCCTGATAGGGTGCTACCCTTCCGCCTTCAAACGTGATCTCGTGCGCACGGTAGCAGCACACACAGCCCGGATACTTTTCATGGGTATCCCACAGCCCTTCCAGCCAGTTTTCCGGGTAGAGCGCATCATCGTCCGCTGTAATGATCACATCATTTTCAAATTCCTGTGCGGTATAGAACACCTTTTTAAAGGAGCGGATATTGTCGCAGAAGTGGATGTCCAGTCCCCTTTCCTTCAGGCGGAGCAGATTTTCCGGGAGCTGTGCTTCCTCCGGAAATTCCTCCTTGGACAGCCAGAGCAGGACACGAGCCGCCGGGCGGCTCTGCCGCAGGATGCTCTGGATCGTCAGATGGACTTTCCCGATCCGGAGCGGGAAGGTGGTCAGAGATACCACCATCTTTTCGCCCTGCGTTGTTTTCTGTTTCGGGAGCGGACTCCATGCACAATATGCCGGATAAAGGACATTCGCCGCCACTCCAAGCATCCGGTTCACGTTGATCTGGCTTTTTGTTGCCTTTGCCCATGGAGTCGCAATGTGATACAGTTCATTCAGCATATTATGTTTCCCCTATTTATGGTCGTTTTCCTCTTCCTCGTGCAGCGTCCCGGTGCCGCCCTCCACCACGCCGTCGTGGTCGGCCACGGCCCTGATGGTGCCGAAAAAGCATCTGACATCCAGCCAGAAGCTCATATGCTCCACATACCAGCCATCAAGCTTGGCCTTTTCCGTGATCTCCAGCTCGTCCCGGCCATGGATCTGCGCCCAGCCAGTCAGACCGGGGCGGACATCGTTTGCCCCGTACTTGTCCCGCTCGGCCAGCAGATCGTACTGATTCCAGAGCGCCGGACGCGGGCCGATGACGGCCATATCGCCCACGAGGATGTTCCACAGCTGGGGCAGCTCGTCCAGACTGGTCTTTCGCAGGAAACGGCCCACCCGGGTGATATACTGCTCCGGGTCGTGGAGCAGATGGGTGGGCATATCGTGGGGGGTGTCGATGCGCATGGTGCGGAACTTGAGAATGTTGAAATAGCTCTTATGGATGCCCACCCGCTTCTGCCGGAAGAAGATCGGCCCCGGTGAGTCCAGCTTGATGGCAAGGCAAAGCAGAAGCAGCAGCGGCGACAGCACCAGCAGCCCGCAGGCCGACAGCACCACGGCCAGCAGCCGCTTGATTCCTTTCTGATACATGATGATCCTCCCCTTATACACTAGAATATTCTTATTATATACCATTCCCCCCTGCCCAAACAAGCCCCGCGCCCTCCTTTCCGGCGAAAATGCCGGTTTTGTTGTATCGTTCTGACGGTTTTCTCTCTTGCTCTGCCGGGCTGGAGGGCGTACCATACTGGTAGAGGTCAAAAAGCGGTTTTCCTCAGCATTGCGCACCGTCCGGGCGGTCTTCTGGCCCGCCGCCCGGCGTGCATCGGCATCTTCCTTGATTTCCCGGGCAAAGTGAGCTATGACATCGGCTACACCCGCCACGACACCCTCCGCTTCGCGGCGGCAGAATCGGACTATGCCCTCTATCTCATCACCGCCCCCACGGCGGCAGAGGCGGCGAAGGAGTTCCGGCAGCTCATCGGCCCCAGCTACATCCCGCCCAAGTGGGCCTTTCTGCCCTACCTCTACAGTGAATTCATGAAGGCCGCACTGGAGGATGCGCCCTACTTCCGGCCTCTGGCCTTTGACTATCCTGCCGACCCCGACGCCCGGGAGGTGGAGGACCAGCTGCTTCTGGGCGAGGGCCTGATGATCGCCCCCATCTACACCCAGAACGCCCACGGCCGGACGGTCTATCTGCCCGAGCCGATGAAGCTGCTGCGCCTGCGCAGCGTCTGTGACTACGACGAAGAGATCCTGCCCGCCGGACGGCACTATCTGACCTGCGAGCTGGACGAAGTGCTGCTGTTCCTCCGTCCGGGCCACACGGTGCCGGTGGCGCAGCCTGCCGCCAACACTACCCTGCTGGACGACACCGCCCTCACCTTCTGGCGTTTTGCGCCGGATGGTCGGCCTGTGCCCTACCGGATGTACACCGATGACGGCGTCACCACTGACACTGATAAGCCCGACCACTGGCACATCGTCGGGTAATAAAAACCCCCGGACGCAGCCAAACGCTCTCCCTCTTCTGCAACGCGATGCAGCGAAAGTCCTGCGGCACGGCGCGACGAAAAGCTCTTGACAAATGCCTTCGAAAGAGTTACACTATTTGCGTTGTGAAGAACATATGGGCCTATAGCTCAGCTGGGAGTGCAAGCGTATCGCTTTTGTGCCCCACAGAGTTGTGGGCATTCAAATGGGGAGTATGTCGGTTGGTCGCCCAACCGCGTCACGCCCCTAAATATGGGCCTATAGCTCAGCTGGGAGAGCGTTCGGTTCGCATCCGAGAGGTCAAGGGTTCGAATCCCTCTAGGTCCACCAATTTGCCGCATCGTTTTGTACGATGCGGCGTTTTTTATGTCCAAAAAACTTTGGCGGACCGTGCCGGGCTCCGAACCCTGAAGTCGGATGCGAACCGGGCGGGGTCATCCATGTACTTTTTGAAAATCAATCGGTTTCACGCTTCTTTCTTTGAATTTTACACAGTGCTGCGGGCAAGCGCATCGCTTTTATGCCCCCTTTTCGGAAATTTCTTCAAAAATTTCCGCACCATCGTAGGTTGATACAGCCTTGAGCTGTTCCACTTGGTTGAAGCTGGCGTTCAGGGTGATCGAGATCTCATAGTCTTTTTGGACACGAATCTCCGCAATGAACTGCTGCAAGATAGCGCGGCGTTCATCGTGGTTGGCGGTGTCGTACACATCCGCCCATGTAAACAGCTCGTTGCAGATGTAGTTGCTGCGCTTTGCTGTTTTGGTGGCTTCTTCGTATTCTTCCTGTGCCTGCACGAGCTGCTTTTCCAGGGTTTCCAGTGCATCTTTTGCTTCGGCTACCAGTGTACCCAGCAGTTCTTTGTCCAAGGCACTTACGCCCCGGATGACCAGAATGGTTTCGGCTTTCAGGTCGTCCAGCTCTTTCTGCTTGGCTTCCAAGTCTTTCTGGATTTTCTTGATTTTCTTCTGGATGCGGGCGGCATCGTTAGTCTTGACCGATTCCAGCAGCTTCTTCCGGGAAACCTCCCGGAACTGTGCGAAGATCTGCCGGACAACTTCTTCCACAATGGAATCCAGCTTGGAAACACCGTAGCCGGACTGCCCATCGCAGTTACCCGGATGCCGAATCTTATAAAAGCAGCTATACCGGGGCCGGACTTCTTTCACCGTATGCCCATCGGCGTAGGTGTGTGTCCGTCCACTGCTGGTCAGGCTCAAGCGGTTGCCACAGTGGGCACAGTAGACCAGCCCGGTCAACAGGGCTTTGGAGCTGGTGCCCAGTGAAGTACCGCCACGCTCACAAGTGCGTGCCTGCCGCAGTTCCTGTGCCTGCTCGAACAGCTCTGGTTCGATGATGCGGAGCTGCGGACACTCCGTCTCCACCGCACCGTTGATGAGGTATCCCGTGTATCCTTTGTTCTTGATCATCCGAACGATGCTGGTGTTGGGGATATTTTTGTTGTTCCGTCCTACGACTCCCTGTTCATAAAGATAGTGGCTCAACTTCTGTGCGCCGTAGCCCTCGTAAACGTACTTGTGGAAAATCAGCCGGACAATCTCAGCTTCCGCTTCATCAATCACAAGGTCGCAGACTTCCTGATTCTTCTTGTTCACCCGACCAAGGCGGACACGCTTGTAGCCAAAAGCCACGGTGCCGCCTGTGTAGTGGCCTTCCCCGGTGAGCTGTTCCAGCCTTGTCCGGGTTCGTACAGAGGTTTTTAGGCTTTCGCCGGATGCCTGCCAGTAGCGGATGTAGTTCATCAGCTTGTCCACATGGGTGTCGAACCGCTGTTGTCCCTCGTTCACGCTCCAGACCTCGATGCCCTGCTTCGTGAACCACTCCACGATAAAGGGCGTTTCATCGTCACGGCGGCCTAGGCGGTCAAACATGAACACCAGCAGGATGTCAAACTTGCCCTCCATCGCGGCCTGTTGAATTTTCTGGAGTTCGTCACGCTCTTTGGCAGATTTTTTGAAGCCGGAAACGCCTTTTTCGGAAAATTCCTTGACGATCTCCCAGCCCTGACTTTCTGCAAAGTTGCGACAGGCTTCTTTCTGCATGGGGATGTCGTCTTTCTCGACCTGTCCTTTGGTCGAAACACGGTATAAGGTATAGACACGTTTTTTCATTTCAATCTCTCTTTCTTTGAGTGAGAAAGGAAAAATCAAACGTGTTTCGTCCATATTTTGTTTTCAAGGTTCAGTTCGATTTTATCTTATCTCACGCATTCAAGGAGCACAAGGATGTCAGGCAGCGGTGTGCCCTGCCGTGCGCAGGATGGTGGTCTGCAATAGTTTCTGGATGGCATCCAGACAGTCTGTATCCGCAGGCGCATAGGTGATCTTGACTTTGCAGCCTTTGACGGAAAGGGTTTCCGATTTAGCGGTGGTATCGCAGATAGCGTTCATAGGCCTCCTTTCGCCATACCCATTCGTTCAGATCAAGCTGATACAGCAGCGCATAATTAAGCCGAATGAGTTCCGGGATGCTCAACCGCCCCATCGGGCGGATCAGCCGTCCCTTGCTGATGGTCTGGACAGATTCTGCCAAAATCATAGAGGGCTGCAAAAAAGCCCGATTACCGTCCACAAGAACGTGGGCTTGGTGATCGGGCTTCTTTGCAGTATTGGATGTGACAGGCGCAACAATGAGGTTGGGCGAATAGCAGTTTGCGGTGTTGTTCTGCACCACGACCACAGGGCGGATACCGCCCTGCTCGGAGCCAAGGTGCGGCTCCAGATTGGCGTAGTAAATATCACCGCGCAGAAATTTTCGGTTGACTGGAATCATGCTCATCACCGCTTGCAGGGCAAATTATGGGTACGGCCAGCACCGTTGTAGATGGACAGGATCTGTTTCATGTGGCGGTCTGCCACATTGCCAGTGTCGTTTTGTGCCAACCGGGTGATGGTCTTGGGATGCACTGTGCGCAGCCGGAGAATCAGCCGTTCCCGGCTATATTCGCCCTGATACAGAGCCAGAAAACGAGCCATGCCGTGCAGGATGCCAGACAGGAACGAATCCGAATCTCCATCCCACGCATCCACAAGGATACTCAGCATTTCCCGGTAAAGGGCAGCGCCGTAACTCTTGTAGATGTAGTAGGCCGAGCAGATGCAGTAGATTTTCCACGGGGCACGAATCCCATCCAGTGCAAAGCGGACACCTGTGTCCTCCGTTACCGAAACAAAATCGCAGGCGTTTTCTTCGTGTGCCACCAGTTTGGCACGAAGCTGTTCACCCGCGGTCAGTTCGCTGGAAATGCCTGTCTGCACAGCAAACAGCAGAGCTTCATCTGCCGATAACTCAACCTGCGTCAATCGAACGCTGCAATGGAGATGGCGGAGAACAGTTTGCGCGTACGAGCGTTCAGCTCAAGCAATGCTTCGTTCTCTCAGCATATCTTCATTGTAGCAAGCAATGCCGTCGTATTGCCTGAAAATCGTCCTTGTCGAACCACCCGGCAGGCTCAAAGCCGCAGCGTTCCAGCAGCGTGTAGGTGACGCTGATGGCGGCGGCAGACTTGAACTGTATCTCCACTCCGGCTTCATCATAATCCATCAGCAGCGAACCGTCAACGATGGCACGGATGTCTCCACCATTGTTGTCCCAGTAATCTGCCACCAGTTTCCCGGCAACATCTGCAAGCTGCTGGCTGACACGTTCCCCGCTGATGCCGTATGCAGCAGTCAGTGCATCCGAAACAGGTCGTTTCAGATCATCGTTGTACTGCCACACCTCCGGGTCACGGGAATTGCGGCGCACCCCGGTGTCGCTTACGTCAAAGACGTAATGCAGGCGCGGAAATCCGCTGGATTCGTCCAGCAGGGCGATGCCCTTGGCACCTCGGCGTACATAACGGTTCATCCGGTTGTTCCAGATGTCGAAGTCGGCGCAGGCGGTGGCATCCGGGCGCTGGGCGTAGATCATGAGCTGGTCCGCAAAAGGGTACTTGTACAGCCGGGACGCAGTGGTCAGGTAATCCGTCCAGCTTTCCCAGTATCGGGTCAAGCCGTTGGCCGTGCGCTGGGCAAGGGCGAGATATTCTTCGGTTTTGCTTGGCATTTTGGCCTCCTTCTTTAGTTTTCAGGGTATAAAAATAGCGGGCAACCTTTTTGTGGTCGCCCGCTTGGGGGGAATATGTAGGTATTAATCCGCTGGAGTTACGGCTTGTTCAAGTTACGCTCAATAACTTTGGTTACTTCTTCCATGTTAAGAGGCTTGGAAACGTGACCGTTCATGCCTGCGTCCAGAGATGCCTGAACGTCCTCCGAAAAAGCATTTGCCGACAGTGCGATGATGGGAATCTCTTCTGCATCCGGGCGGTCAGCATACATTGCACGGATTGCCTTTGCCGCCTGATGTCCATCCATTTTAGGCATCATAATGTCCATCAGGATAATATCATAAGTGCCCGCCGGATGCTCTGCGAACAGATCAACAACTTCCTGCCCATCTGCTGCACGCGTTACTGTCATTCCCAAATCTTCCAACAGCATCGTGGCAAGTTCGGCGTTCAGTTCATTATCTTCTGCCAGAAGCACCTTGATCCCCTTCAGGTCATTGTGCTGTACAAGCGGCTTTGTTTTTTCGACTTTCTCAGCATTTGTCAGTTCCATGGGAATCTCTACGGTAAAGGTCGTACCGACGCCCTTCCGGCTGTCTACTGTGATCGTGCCGCCCATCAGTTCAACATACTTCTTTGAGATGGGCATTCCCAGACCCGTGCCCTTATACTGTGTCCGTACGCCATTTTCTTCCTGCGCAAATTCGTCAAAGAGTTTTTTCTGGAAATCTTCGCTCATACCGATGCCGGTATCTTTAATCCGATAGCAAATTACGATGTGCTGTGCATCGACTCCCGGACGGTTGCCTGCATCAAAACGGATGGTGCCGCCATCCTTGGTAAATTTCACGGCATTGTTCAGGATATTGACCAGAATTTCCCGGATACGGACGGGTTCCGTCATGACATAGGGATTTTGCAGCGGTTCACGATGCACTTCAAAGTTCAGTTCCCGGTTCAGAAGCATCCCCTTCACGATCTCGATCACACTGTCTGTAACTGCGGTGATATTTGCCGGAACAGGGGAAAACTCCACCTTTCCGCTCTCGATGCGGCTTATATCCAGCACATCATTCAGCAGGGACAGCAGATGATCCGAGCTTTCCTCGATCTTCTTCAGACAGTTGTGCATTTCCGGCACAGAATCCTGATGCAATGCGATATTTGTAAAGCCGATGATGGCGTTCATGGGGGTGCGGATGTCGTGGGACATATTGGAAAGGAATGTGCTTTTGGCTTTGCTGGCTGCTTGCGCCTGCTCTGCAAGGACAGCCATTTCTTTCGCTTTCTGCTGGGCTGCAAGCTGTAATTTTCTGCGTGTTTGCAAGCGGTTCAAAATAACGATCAGCGTGACCGCCATCCACGAGATAAATACGATGATGGCGAAAGCTGTGACCGGATGCAGACGGATCATATCTGCAAGTGTCAGATTCGTTGCTTTATAAGTGGTGTACTGTGTTGCAAGGTCTTCAACAAGATTATCCGGCATTGCGTACATTGCTTTTGTCAGGATACCTGCCAGCGCATGGTTTTCCGTAGAGGAAACCACCATGCGGTAACTGAATGTGGGTTGTTCCAGCGGCATGTAGGTCATTGTACCTGTTGTGTCGCTGTTGACGAATGCCTGTGCCATGTAATAGTAGACAAAGGCTGCATCCGCTTTGCCATCGCGGACAGCTTCCATCATCTCCTGACGGGTACTGCACATCAGTTTTTCCGCACCGGGTGCCAGCACATCTGCGATCGATGTGGACGCGGTCTGATTGACTGTGGCGACAATATGGATCTTCCCATCAAAGTCTCTCCGCGTCACTCTTGCCATTCGCATCGTGATATAGGGAGCGGTCAATCCCCATTCTTTGGTCTCTGCGTAATTATCCGTATCCAATCGTGCATCAATACTGATGTTTACCGCATCCTTATTGCTTTGATATGCGATATACTCATCTCTGGTCGCAGGAACAAGAAACTCATACGAGAGTCCTGCATAGTCTGCTATCTTCCGAAAATAGTCCGGGAGAATGCCCTTTACTTCGCCATTTTCTGTATAGGAATAGGGATACCGGGTCGGGTCGCACAAAACATGAAGGGGATTTTCCTTGGAATATTGGGCAATGATACGCTTTTCTTCTTCCGTGTACTCCAGATTTTTGGTATCGGCAGTTTCGTAATTTTTGTTATAGAGGGTCGTTTTCCAGCTGCCTTCGGCAGCGTTCATCTGATCGATCGCATAATTTATCTTATTCAGAAGTTCAGTGTTTCCTTTTTTGACGATCACATAAAAATCACTGCTGCCGAATTTTTCAAGGATGCGCTCATTGTTCATTTTGCGCAGGGAACTGGTGACAATGGCATCAACCGTTCCATTCTGAAGTGCCTCTGCTATCTCCTCAGCCGAATCGAAATAGACCGATTTGTAAGTGAAGCCTTTGGTTCGTGCATACTCCGCAAATTCATCGTTCCGGGAGTTTCCGCGCAGGAGGGCAACACGCATCCCATCGTAGGTACTATACTTTCCCTCAACGATGGTGCTATTATCGCTGCGGACAGTCAGGATACCATTGTTGGTTCCGATCGGACGGGAAAAATCAAATAATTCTTCGCGCTCAGGCGTTCTGCGGGCAGAAGTTACCATGTCGATCTCACCGTCGATCAGCATCTGCTGCATTTCATCCCAGCTTTTGTCATAGCCGACGTATTCATAGTCTACATCCCAGTAGCGCGCCATCAAGCGGAGAAAATCGTAGCCATAACCGCTGCGGTTTCCGTCCTCGTCCATCATGTGATAGCCGTCCATTGCAAAAAAGCCAACCCTCACACGCTCATGCTGGCTTACTGTTTCTGCTGCGCTTGCCGAAAGAGACAGCAATGCCGTCAGCAGAAGCATCGTCATTAGAATTGCCAGACCCCTGCAAGTTCTGGCTCGCTTTGTAACATTCATAACATGCCCCCTCCATTTTTATAACTCTGCCGCTGGAAAATAAACAAACGCTTTCAAGGCATGGCGAACCCATGACTGAAAGCGTCATCTGACTTCATAGAGCGATATTTGCGGACAGCAGAAAACAGCAGGGCATTATAGGTGCTCTGCTCTGCTCTGCTCTGCTCTGCTCTGCTCTGCTCTGCTCTGCTCTGCTC
>NZ_DAWCVJ010000073.1:0-12503 GCF_052358865.1 Faecalibacterium sp. | reverse complement strand
GTATACTGAAAGAAATACCACGAAAAGGACGAGACATCCCATGGACGAAAAAGACCTGCTGATCTTCCTGACGCTGGCCGACACCGGCAACCTGACCCGCACCGCAGAAAAGCTCTACCTCTCCCAGCCCACCCTGAGCAAGCGGCTCCAGAACATGGAGGCAGATCTGGGGGCAGCGCTTTTCCTGCGCAGCAAACAGGGCGTCACCCTGACCCCCGCCGGGGAGGCCGCACGGGAGGTCATCCAGCGCACCGCCCGGGATCTCAACACCTTGCGAGAGCAGCTGCAGATGCGCAAGGACACCATCTGCGGCACCCTGCGCATCGAGGTCTCCATCGACTACTCCAAATACCGTCTGCCGCAGGTTCTGGCGGCCTACACGGCCCAGTACCCGGACGTCACCCTCAGAGTCTCCACCAACCACAGCCGTGACTGTCTCCGGACGCTGCAGGACAGCAGCGTCCACCTCGCCATCGTGCGGGGCGAATACGACTGGGACGAGGGCAAGATCCTGTTGGAGCGGGAGCCGGTCTGCCTTATCCGCAGCCGGGAGAATGCCAGCGTGCCCCTGCGCGAGCTGCGGTACATCGGCCGGGACTCCAACCCGGAGCACATGAGCATGAAAGCCCGCTGGCTGATGGAGCACAAGATGGAGCCGGACGCCCAGCTGAATGTGGATGGGCTGTCCACCTGCGTGGCCATGGTCAATGCCGGTCTTGGCTGGAGCATCGTGCCGTCCATCTGCCTGAACTACTTCGACGGCATCTCGGAGCCGCTCTTCTTCGCCGACGGCACCCCTCTCACCCGTTCTACTTATCTGCTCTACCGCAAGCGCGAAAGTGAGCTGCCGCAGGTGCGGGAGTTCATCCGGATGGTCTGCGCCATGAGCAGGCATTGAATCCCATCCCCTCTTCCAAAGAGAGACCGGCCCGCCCGGTCTCTCTTTTTTGCTGCCAAACCTGCGTGAAAGGGGTCATTTCCTGCGTGAATGACTGTCCTCAAGGCTGCGCGGGTGTGTTATAATAGGAGCGTAAGGAGGCATATGAGGATGGAGCTTCGATTCGCGGTCGTAGAAGACCGCCTGCCCGACGCCCAGCGGCTGGAAGGTCTGCTCCGGCTGGCGTTCGGCAATGGATACATTCTGGTCTGTGACCACTTCGAGAGCGGCGACGCCTTTTTGCAGGCGTTCCCCTCCCGGGCCTATCAGGCCGTTTTTCTGGACATCTGCATGGAGGGCACCAACGGCATCGACACAGCCCGCACCCTGCGCCGCACCGACCCGGACCTGCCGCTGGTCTTCGTGACCTCATCGCCGGAGTATGTGTGGGATGCATTTCCCGTCCACCCCTTCGATTATCTGCTCAAGCCCTACCGGGAAGAGAAGCTCTTTCAGCTGGCCGATGAGCTGCGGCGGGTGCTCTTCCGGGCCGAGCCGGAGCTGGACGTCCGCATCGCACGGCAGACCGTGCAGCTGCCACTGCGGAAGATCCAGTACGCCATGTCCCAGAACCACTATGTCCGGGTCGTCACCGATGACGGCGAGTGCCGGGCCGTCTCCACCTTCGCACAGGTGGAGCAGCTGCTGCGGGCGCAGGAAAATTTCCTCGTCTGCAACCGGGGCGTCATCCTGAACATGGACAAGGTGCTGCGGCTGGACGGCGACGCTTTCGAGATGCTGGACGGCACCCACCTGCCGGTGCGCCTGAAGGATAAAAACACCCTGTTCGCCCAGTTCACACAATACCAGTTCCGCCATATGCGGCGGGAGCTTTGACGACGAGAGGAGGCCCTGCCTTGGACATCACTTTATTCGGACGCTATTTTCTGGACCTCTCCATCCTCTACCCGGGGGCGTTCCTCTGCCTCGCCCCGCTGTGGGAGCATCTGAAAGCGCCCCGCCGCACTGCCCTGCTGACCGCCTTCCTCGTCACCGTCATCGACCTTGCGGCGGCGGCTCTCTGCACTGTCCTTGAGCTGAACAGCAATATGATGCTCCTGCCTATCTTCCTGACGGCATTCTGGCTGCTGCTCTGGCGGGTGGAGTCGACGGTCTCGACCGGGCAGACGGCCTTTCTCTTCTCCCTCTCTACCGTCATGATCGCCGTCTGCAATCTGCTCTCCATCGTGCTCAACGCCCGGGCCGAGGTGGACAACGACGCGCCGGTCTGCCTTGTCTCCACCGCCCTGCTCAAGCTGGGGCTGTCGGCGGTGCTCTGCATCCTCTTCTGGTTCACCGCGGTCCAGTGGAGCCGCTGGCTGCTGCGGGAATACCGGGGCGAAGCCTTCTGGCAGTCGGCGTGGCCGCTGCCCGCCATCTACGCGGCCTTCCTCATGTTCTGTATGCCGCTGGACCCGGGCGTCATCCTCATCAACCGGCTGATGATCATTTCCGTGCTGGCCGTCTCCATCTCGCTGCTGGGCATCTTCCTGCTGCTATATGAAATGTATCAGGTGGCCCGGGAGTACACCCGCAGCGCCCAGCTGGACCGGGAAAACCAGCTTCTGGCTGTGGAGTCCCGCCGCTACACCGAGCTTCGGGCCTATATGGAGCAGACGCGCCATCTGCGCCACGATTTCCGCCAGCACCTTCACGTCATCTCCGGTCTGACCGAGGCCGGACAGTTGGAGGAGCTGAAAAACTACCTCTGCCAGTACGAATCCGAGCTGAGTGAGGAGCGTCCCACCCTCTGCGCCAACCCCGCCGTGGATGCGCTGGCCGGGCACTACGACCATGAGGCCCGCCAGCTCGGCGTGCCAGTGGAATGGCGGCTGGAACTGCCCCGCCAGCTGCCCGTCCCGGAAGCCGACCTCTGCATGATGCTGGGCAACCTGCTGGAAAACGCCTTCCACGCCAGCCAGAAGCTCCCGCCCGAGCAACGGCAGGTGAAGGTGATGGCCCGGATGCTCAGCCCCGCCATGCTGGGCCTGCTGGTCGAAAACCGGTACGACGGCGTACTCAAGCGCCAGAAAGGCGCGCTCCACTCCACCAAGCACGACGGCATGGGCATCGGCCTCGTCTCCATCCAGACCACCGCAGCCAAATACGGCGGCTCCATGACCGTCGAGACCGAAAACGGCCTGTTCCGAGTGAATATCCTGCTGAATCTTTGACCCTGTGTCAGAGCCTCTCCCTCCGCATCCTTGCCCTCTCAGTCACCTTCGGTGACAGCTCTCCCAGAGGGAGAGCCTTTATGATACCCGCCAAGCACTTCATGACCGAATAAAAAAGGAGGACTCCACCATGAAAATGACCCGACGCAACTTCCTCAGCGCTTCCGCTCTCGCTCTGCTGTCCTGTCCGCTGGCCCCCACCGCCAGCGCGGCCAAGTCCGACAGCCTGTTGGCCGGCCTTTTCCACAGCGAAGACACCGCCCTGCCTTTGAAGCCCCTGACGGCAAAGGGCGTGGATGCGAACCCCTTTATGGGCAGCAGCGAGTCGAACATCCACCACGACTGCTACAACACCGACTCCACCGACGCCGTCCTCCCCGTAGGCATCTGCCCCGAGGTCAATGTGGCCATGGAAAAGACGAACCCCAATGCCTCCCCCGCCATCTTCTTCGACAACTTCGACAACCCCATCAGCCCCTTCCTCGGCGGTCTGGCCATCCGCGACCTCGACGCAGAGGAGGTACGGACCATCGGCTTTTTCTCCCCCGCAAAGCATGACGGCGGCGGCTACCTCATCCAAAGCTCCTATTCCTTCGTGGACGGGCGCAACCTCATCGTCTGCCCCACCAGCCACAACCACGTCCTGATGCTGCGGGCCACGGACGAGAGCGGCACGCCGCTGCCCGTTTTCCAGAAGGTGCTGGACATCAACATCAAGGAGGCTGCCGAGCGGGTGCTGGGCCGCAGCCTTGAGCAGAATCTGCTCTCCATCGTCTTTGACTACGACGGCAACCTCTGGTTCGTCACCGGCGGCTTCCGCATCTACCCCAGCCGCGGCCAGCAGGGTGCGATGGGCTATATCTCCCGTGCAGCCATCGACACCATCCTTGCAGGCGGCACCGCCGACCTCAGCCGCGAGGTGCACGTCTACGCCCCCGCCCCCGGCGAGGGTGCCGAAAACGGCATCGCCTCCTGCCGGGAGGGCGCAGTCATCCTCACGAACCTCGCCTGCTACCTGCTGCGGGCAAACGGCGGCGTAGAGGTCGTCTGGCGCACCCCCTACGACAGCGTGGGCGCAAAGGACAGCCGCGAGGGCGCAGCCACTACCGGCGGCGGTCTGGCGTGGGGCGGCGGCTGCTCGCCCTCTCTGAGCAGAGATTTGGTCTTCTTTACCGACAACCTCGAGGTCGTCAGCCTCATGGCCGTGGACATCCGCACCGGCGAGGTCGTGGCCAGCCATCCCGTTATCGACGAGCTGCCCGACAATATGCCGGTCTCCGTCGAAAACTCGGCCATCGTCTACGACCACGGCGACGGCAGAGTCAGCACCATCGTCTGCAACTGGTTCGGCGCAGGCAGCCCCAACCTCGCAAAGCCCGACAGCGATTCCTCCATCCAGAGCTACGAGAACATCTATGACCGGAACTGGCTGCTCAAGGGCAACTGCATGATCATGCCCGGTGTCGAGCGTGTGGACACCGTCCGCACTGCCGACGGCTGGGCCATGAAGAGCATTTGGTGCCGCGACGACCTCAGCGACACCTCCATGATGAAGCTCTCCACCGCCACCGGCTATATCTACGGCTTCGTGCAGGATGTGGACAGCGGTATGTGGCAGTACATCGTGCTGGACTTCGACACCGGCAGGACCGTCCTCACGGTGGACGTCGCCTCCCTCTACGGCTACAACAACATGGCCATCGGTATGTATGCAGGCCGGGACGGCAACAAGCTCTACTGCCCCACCGGCTACAAGGAACTGCTCCGCCTGCAGGACCGCTTCGTCTTCCTGCCCGAGATGCCCTACCGGAAGGTCGATCTGGATAAGACCTCCCGCCGGGTGCTTTCTGCCGACGCTTTCCATGCCGCAGGCGGCACAGGCATCCCCGCAAGCTGGCTGCACACCGTCACCCTCGACAACCTCCATCCCCAGACCACCGTTGCCTTCCGCATCAACGGCCTGACCGGGAACCCCGCCGACTACAAGCTCTTTGCCCTCGGCACGGACAGTCTCTACCACGAGGTGTCCGGCTGGCGCTTTGACGACGCCCCGGCCCGCTTCAGCGCGAAGAAGGTCTACACCGTCTGCGTCCCCGCACAGGACGGCGGCAGCTTCGACCTCTCCTCCGACGCCAAGGAGGTCACCCTCTCGGTGGTACTGGCCCGCTGAATCTGCAAAAAGGAGGCTCCTGCCATGAAAATGACCCGACGCGATTTTCTCAGGCTCTCTTCCGCCGCTGCCGCCGCCTGCGGCGTCACCCTTCTGCCGGCCCAGAAAGCCGATGCGGCTTCTGAGATCCAGACCCTGCTGGAAGAAGCGTACCTCTACGCCTTCCCGCTGGTGCTCGTGGACGCCACCAAGACCGTCTCCACCAACGCGAAGACCCCCTCCGCCAACCGCGCCCCCGTCAACCAGTTCATCCACGCCCGGAAGCTGCTGGACGCTTCCAGCCGCACCGTCGTCAGCCCCAATGTGGACACCATCTACACGCAGGCATGGCTGGACGTCAGCGCCGAGCCGCAAATTTACGTCGTGCCGGAGACCGACCGCTTCTTTAACGTGCAGGTGCTGGACGCATGGACGAACACCGCCGCCGTGCTGGAAGCGCCCGGGGCCTACGCCATCGCCTATTCCGGCTGGGAGGGCACCCTGCCCGAGGGCGTCCGGCACATCGACGTCCCCACCCGGACGGTCTGGACCATCGCCCGCATCATGCTCTCGGGGCCGGACGACCTGCCGAACGTGGCGGCGCTCCAGAGCCGGATGCAGCTGATGCCCCTCTCGGCCTACCCCGCCGGGCCGGACGCCGCGCCGGAGGGCAGTTATTCCCCGGAAAACGATTTCGTCCCGGTGGAAAAAGTCCTCGCCATGACGCCGCAGGAGTTTTTCGACACCGCCAACCGGCTGATGGAGACCGACCCGCCCGCCGAGGCGGACGCGCCCCTTCTCCGCAGCCTCGCGGCCCTCTCCGTCGGCCCGGGCGAGCGGTTCGACGCCTCCGTCCTCGGCCCCCTCGGCGGGCTGCGCTGGAAGCGGATGCTCCTTCAGCTCAAGAGCAGCCTCCGGGCGCAGGCCGCACGCTATGCCCGGCAGATGGGCCAGTGGACCTACTACGGCGACCCCATCGGCGATTTCGGCACGGCCTACGACTACCGCACCATGGTGGCCCTGATGGGCCTTGGGGCCAACACCACCGACGTCGCCATCTACCCGCGCACCTCCACCGACAGCACCGGGGCCGACCTCACCGGCAAAAAGACCTATACCCTCCACTTCGACGCCCTGCCGCCCACGGTGGGCACCGGATTCTGGTCGGTGACGGCCTACGGCGAGGACAACTTCCTCATCGATAACCCCATCAGCCGCTACTGCGTGAACGACCGCTCCGGCCTCCACCGGAACCCGGACGGTTCCATCGACGTCACCCTCTCCAAGGATGCGCCGGAGGATACCACCAACTGGCTCCCCGTCTCGGACGAGAAGTTCCACCTCTTCCTCCGCATCTACAAGCCCGACTGGACGGCGCTGGACAGCTTCCCGCCACCGGTCATCCGCGTGAAGTAACAAAAACGCCATCTGCGTCTCGGCGCAGATGGCGTTTTCATCGTTATCGCGTTTTACAGGGTGCTCAGCAGGCGGTGGCCGCCGTTCTGGTCGGCGGCATATCGGGTGGTGCGGCTGACCTGATTGTCCAGCGGCAGGCCCTCGGCGTAGCGTTTGAGGTTATGGATGAAGATGTCCACGATGTTGTCCAGCGTCTTGGGCAGACTGAACTTGCCGGAGTTGTGGGGGGTGATGATGGCCCCCGGCTCACCCCACAGCGGGTGGTCGGCGGGCAGCGGCTCGGGGTCGGTGACGTCGAGGCCCACGCCGAAGATCTTGCCGCTGCGCAGGGCGTCCACAAGGGCGTCGCTGTCCACGGTGGTGCCGCGGCCTACGTTGAGGAGGATGGCCCCATCCTTGCAGCGTGCAAAGCGCCCAGCGTCGAACATATGGTAGGTCTCCTCGGTGCCGGGCAGGCTCAGGGCGATAAGGTCGGCTTCGGGCAGCTCCTCATCCAGCTGGCTCTGGGCCACCACCCGCAGGCAGTAGTCCGGGCAGGGGGTGTCGGGGTGAACGGTACGGCGGACGCCCACCACCTCAGCGCCCAGCATATGAGCGCGGCGGGCAAAGTTGGAGCCGATGTCACCCATGCCGACGCAGAGCACCCGGGCCCCGGTGATGCCCCTCACAGGGCGGTCGATGGGGGCCCATTTGCGCTGGTTCTGGCGGTCGCGGTAGAGGAACATATCCTTCTGGATGCCAAGCCACATAGCCAGCATCCACTCACTGATGGCCAGACCATATGCGCCGGTGGCGTTGGTCACTACACAGTCCTCGGGCAGGACGCCGGGCTTCAGGTAGGGGTCCGGGCCGGCGGAGTTGGACTGGAACCACTCGATGTGCTTGTTCTGAGAGAGCATCGACACCGGGGCGTTGCCCAGCACCACATCGGCCCAGAGCACGTCTTCGGCGTGGACATCGTCCAGCGCGTTGAAGCGGAATTCAAACTCCGGCACAGAGGCCTCCAGCGCGGCGCGGTGGGCGTCGCTCAGGGGCAGACAGACCAAAACTTTTTTATGCATAGGGAACTCCTCACTTCCTGATCGTTCTTTTATAAGGATACACGTTTCTACCCTGCTCCGCAAGAGGGGGACCCGCCTTATTCTTAAGAATTCCTTAGGATTTTATCCCCCAAATCCCAAGAAGTATGTGATAAGCTGTCCCCAAAGCAGAAAAAATCTGCTATACTGATACCAAAGCAGCACAGGAAAGGAATCATACACTACGATGATCTCGGCTGCGCAGCGGGCAAAAAGATCCGCGTGCTCATCGCCGTAAAGAACGATTGAAACAGAGAAAGCCCTCTCGGCGCCGCCGAGAGGGCTTTCTCTTTGTATCAGGACTTATCCTTCAGCCAGCGCAGAGCGAACCAGCAAAAGGCCGCAGAGCCTTCGTAGAGGATGCTGTCATCGAACTTCACCTTGGGGTGATGCTGGCCGTAGCAGTACCCCTGTTCCGGGCTGCCTGCGGCGATGAACATACTCACCGTAGGCACCTCGTGGCTCACAAAGGCAAAGTCCTCGCTGCCGCCGCCGGGCTTGCCGCCGGTGAGGGCGGTCATATCCATTGCGCCCCGGCCCAGCAGCTCGGTCATATAGGCCATCGCGTTTCCGGCGAGGGCCTTGTCCACCACCATGCAGGGGCAGAAGTCGGCGAAGGACACCTCCGCCGTGCAACGGAATGCCGCTGCCACACCCTGCGCGATCTCGGTCATCCGGGTGCGGATCTGCTCGCCCACCTTGTTTTCCGGGTCGGTGGTGCGGATGGTGCCCCACATCTGGGCCATGTCCGGGATGACGTTGGAGGCTGCGCCCGCCTCGAAGCGGCCGGTGGTCAGCACCCCGACGTCGCCGGGCTTCAGCTCGCGGCTGTTGATCTCCTGCAGCGCGATGTGGATGTGGGCCGCAGCCGTAATGGGGTCGATGCAGTTTTCCGGCGTCGAGCCGTGGCCGCCCTTGCCCCTGACCACGATGTGGTACTGCTCACAGCTGGCCATGGTGATGCCGCCGCCCGGCACCAGCACCGTGCCCGTCGGCAGCGGCATCCCGGCCAGCACGTGGAACATGACCGCTGCGTCCACATGGGGGTCCTCCAGCAGGCCGTTGGCCAGCATATCCGGCGAGCCTTGGAAGATCTCCTCGGCGGGCTGGAATTCCAGCTTGACCGTGCCTTCCAGCTCGTCCTCGTGGGCCTTGAGCAGCTTTGCCGCACCCAGCAGCATGGCCGTGTGCATATCGTGGCCGCAGCCGTGCATCTTGCCGGGCACTTCCGAGCGGAACTCCTCGCCCGACTCCTCGGGGATGGGCAGCGCGTCCATGTCGGCACGCAGCAGGATGGTCCTGCCGGGCTTCTTTCCGCCCGCCAGCGCGAGGACGCCGGCCCTGCCGCAGTCCTTCGGCTCATAGCCCATCTCCGTCAGTGCCGTCTTGACCAGCGCCTTCGTCTGGGTCAGGTCGAAGCCCACCTCCGGGTGACGATGAAGGGTCCGCCGCCACTGTTGCAGCTGCGGTTCCAGCGTGCGGGACTCCTTCAGAAGCTCTTCCGGTGTGATATTCATACTCATCCGCTCCTTTGTTTTTGATTCAGAAAAAGCTCTCCCGAGGGAGAGCTTTCTTGCTATGGTCTTATTCAGCCCTCCGTGTGGCTTCCTTCGGGGTGGTACTTGGCGCAGGTGCACTTTTTCCACTTCAGGCCGCTGCCACAGGGGCAGGGGTCATTGCGGCCGATCTTGATGACCCGGACAGGCTGGCCCTTGGGCGCGCCCTTGGCACCGGGGGCACCGTTGCCAGGCACATAGCCCTCTCCGGTGGGCTTTGCCACCTGCTCACGCTTGGGGGCTGCGCCCGCCTCGCGCACCTCGATGGTCAGCAGCATCTTGATGCTGGACTCCCGGATGGAATCGACCATCTGGTCGAACATATCGAAGCCCTCGATGCGGTACTCGACGACGGGGTCCTTCTGGCCGTAGCCGCGCAGGGCGATGCCCTGACGCAGCTGGTCCATATTATCAATATGGTCCATCCACTGGCGGTCTACACACTTCAGCAGGCAGATACGCTCCAGCTCCCGCATCAGAGGTGCGCCGTAGCGCTGCTCCTTGTCGTTCAGGATGTCCATGCCGCGCTGATACAGCATATCGGCGATGCTCTCCTGCGAGATGTTGTCGTAATCGGCCACGGTGTAGTGGAAGTCCTCGTCGGTGGTCAGCCAGCCCAGATAGTGGCGGCGGAGTGCGCCGAAGTCCCACTCATCCTTCACGTCGCCTGCGAGGAACTGCTTGCAGCTGGACTCGATGTTCTCCTTCAGCATATTGTGCATCTCGGCGCTGATGTCCTCGCCGTTCAGCACCTTGTGGCGCTGGCCGTAGATGATCTCACGCTGCTGGTTCATGACGTCGTCGTACTTCAGGACGTTCTTGCGGATCTCGAAGTTGCGACCCTCGAGTTTCTTCTGGGCCGTCTCGATGGTGCTGGTGATCATCCGGTTCTCGATGGGGGTGTCCTCGTCGATGCCCAGCGTGCCCATCAGGCTCTGCACGCGGTCGCCGCCGAACAGGCGCATCAGGTCGTCCTCGAGGCTCAGGTAGAAGCGGGATGCACCGGGGTCGCCCTGACGGCCTGCACGGCCGCGCAGCTGGTTGTCGATACGGCGGCTCTCGTGGCGCTCGGTACCAATGATGAACAGACCGCCTGCGGCACGCACCTCCTCGGCCTCCGCCTCAGTCAGGGGCTTGTACTGGGCATACAGCTCATCGAAACGCTTGCGGACCGCCAGAATGTTGGCGTCGCTGGTCTCGCCGTGGCCGTCGGCCTCGATGAGCAGCTGTTCCACAGCGGCGGGCAGGGCCTCTTCGGGCTTTTCAGGGTTCAGCAGTTTCTCGCAGAAGTGCTCTTTCCGCATCTGGGCCTTTGCCATATACTCGGCGTTGCCGCCCAGCATAATATCCGTACCACGGCCTGCCATATTGGTGGCGATGGTGATCGCGCCCTTCTTGCCGGCCTGTGCGACGATCTCTGCCTCTCGCTCGTGGTTCTTGGCGTTCAGCACATTGAAGTCGCGGGTATACTTCTGCAGCATCTTGGCGAGAGTCTCGCTCTTCTCGACGCTGACCGTACCCACCAGAACAGGCTGACCATTCTTATGGCACTCCATGACCTGCTGGATGACCGCGTTGTACTTGCCGTTGATGGTCTTGTAGATGGCGTCCGGGTAGTCCTTGCGGACGTTGGGACGGTTGGTGGGGACGGTGACGATGTTCAGGCCATAAATTTCGGTGAACTCGGTGGCCTCCGTCTTGGCTGTGCCGGTCATACCGGCCAGCTTCTTGTACATACGGAAGTAATTCTGGAAGGTGATGGTGGCCAGCGTCTTGCTCTCAGCGGCGATCTTCACGCCCTCCTTGGCCTCGATGGCCTGATGCAGGCCCTCGTTGTACCGGCGGCCGATCATCAGGCGGCCCGTGAACTCATCGACGATGATGACTTCGCCATCCTTCACGACGTAGTCAATGTCCCGCTGCATCACGCCGTAGGCCTTGATGGCCTGATCGATGTGGTGGGCGAGGGGCATATTCTCAGCAGCGGCGAGGTTCTCGACCTTGAAATATTCCTCCGCCTTCTTGATGCCCTTGGCGGTCAGGGTGCAGGTCTTGTGCTTCTCGTCCACGACGTAATCGCCGTCGGCCTGCTCGTCAGCCTCCAGCTTGTCTTCCAGCTCGACCACGACGCTCTTGCGCAGGGTGCGGACAAAGCGGTCCACCTGCGTGTACAGGCTGGAGGAATCCTCACCGCGGCCGGAGATGATCAGGGGGGTGCGGGCCTCATCAATGAGGATGGAGTCCACCTCATCGACGATGGCGTAGACATGGCCGCGCTGCACCATGTTGTCCTTATAGGTCACCATATTGTCGCGCAGGTAGTCGAAGCCGAACTCATTGTTGGTTCCGTAGGTGATGTCGGCGTTGTAGGCCCCACGGCGGGCGTCGCCATCCATGCCCTGTACGATCAGGCCGACCGACAGACCCAGCCAGCGGTAAAGCTTGCCCATCCACTCGCTGTCGCGCTTGGCGAGGTAGTCATTGACGGTAACGATGTGGACGCCCTCGCCGGTCAGCGCATTCAGGTAGGCGGGCAGGGTCGCCACAAGGGTCTTGCCTTCACCGGTCTGCATCTCGGCGATGTCGCCCCGATGGAGGGCGATGCCGCCGGTGACCTGCACCGGGAAGTGCTTCATGCCCAGCACGCGCCATGCGGCCTCGCGGCAGACAGCGAAGGCGTCGGGCAGGATATTGTCCAGCGTTTTGCCGTCGGCCAGCTGCTGCTTCAGCGCGGGGGTCTGGGCCTGCAGCTCGGCGTCGGACATAGCCTGATACTTGCCTTCCAGTGCCAGCACCTGTTTGGTGAGGGGGTTGATCTTTTTCAGCTCCCGGTCAGAGAAGCTGCCAAAGAGTTTTTCAGCTAAGGACATTGGTCACACCTCATGATTCTTTAAAATAGCAAACGTCCGGGCTTTTTTCAGCCTCAAAACGAATATTCACATACAGATATATGATACACCAAAAGCGGCATCCCGTCAAACCCGACCGTGAATTTTAGCCGGTTATTGAATGAATTTTCTGTAAATTCCTTCGCTCTATCCAGCCGCAGCATGGGATCATCCTTTTTCGATGCAATAGCAGACGAGGTCTGTCGCACCGCGCACCGCATGGTGCACTGGCCACCTTCTTTTCTGGGTAAAAGAAAACCGCCCTGAGAACTCTCAGAGCGGCATATTCAAGTCGGCGACTACC
>NZ_DAWCVJ010000072.1:0-12507 GCF_052358865.1 Faecalibacterium sp. | reverse complement strand
CTGAGGCTGCCGTCTTGGTTTTGGCTTGTGAAATGCCACGCTCAAATTCCGAGGTATCCATTCCAAGCTCAACCGAAAGAGTAAAAAGATTCAAAAGCAAGATCTCCTTTCTAAAATTTTATTTTGTAAATTTATCGAAATCAGACAACTTTACAGCTCTATTATACCATACTTCTGCCATTTCTCCAACGAAAAAGCACTATTCCGCCGGGCAAAAATCAACGATATTTCATGTGAAAAATGCCCCCTCCCGGCGGCGTGTCGAGAGGGGGCGAAGTTACGGATTATTTCGGGCAGCAATGCTGCTCTTGGGGTTTCGCGGATCGTCCAATGGTGCCCAGACCTTTGGCAATGTTTCCACGTCACGCGGATCCAGCGCCGCCAGCAGTCCGCCCGCCTTGCTGATTGCGGTGCAAACTGTCACATTGTAATCCTTCAACGCTGCTTCCACCTCTGCCTGATCTTCTGGCGGCAGTTTTGCAACGATGTGCCCAATACGCAGATCCAGAGCGACAACAGCATTGCGGGCAGTGCACATTTCGACCTCGATTCTGTGATAGACTTCCTCCACGTAGGCCGGTGTGCGGGGTTTGGATTTCATATGTTTCAGTAAGTTCAGTTTCACGGTAAGTACCTCATACATTGGGGACGCCTTTGCATCCGGTTCTAAAAATTCAGATTTTGCCCAGCGGTTCAAGCTGCGTCTGACCGTCACACTGCTTCAAAATAGCGTCAGCAGCGCGCACTTTTTCAGTGATCGCCCGCGCTCTGGCTGCTTCACGCTCCCGAAAACGCTTGATTTCTGCACGCCCCTTCTCGCCGTCAGACGGCCTAAAATAGCCGCCGGGCGGCTCCGAAGTGTACAGCACCATCAGACCTTGCGCCAGCTCCCGGGAAGCCTGTGCGCGGCGCTCTCGCGGTGTGATGCCAAGCAGGCGGTCAATCTCGCCGCCAGATAATGCGTGTTCTTCGCCTTGCGGCAGAATGTCAAAAATTTTCACAGTTTGCCCTCCATTCGGATTTCCGTTGTGATATAATGGAGGCGGGGAGACATTAAAATTGCAATGCGTCGACCCGCTCTTGCCGCCTTGTGTGTTCGCAGCACACAGGGCGGTTTTCCATTTTTACGGTTCATCGCTTTGTATCTCCACTTGGGCCGTATGGCAGCAGCATGTGGTAGATCAGCTGCAAAACACGTACCGGAATGCTTTGCCCGTGCTGCAGAATGGACAAAATGCCGGCAATGTATGTTTCGCCCTCCGCGGTGTAGTGGTACGGTTCCCGGCGGCGGGCACGATTGATATTTTTCATGATACACCCCCTGTGATTTCCAAAAAGCGCTGGCGCTCCTTGTCAAAAGTGATTGGAATTTTGCCGGTACGGCCCTCCTTGTTTTTTGCCAAAATCGCCAAATATTGCGAATCATCGTTTGATAGCAGCAGCACCGCGTCGGCGTCCTGTTCCAACTGGCCGCTTTCTTTCAAATCTGCGGTGGACGGTGCAGCGTGCGCCGCGTTGCGGTTCAGCTGCGCCAGCGCAACCACAAGGATGCCGGTGGTCTGTGCCAGTTCGTGCAGACCCATGCTGATACTCGTCACCGCTTGGTAACGGTCCTTCGCCCGGCCATCCGCCAACAGCTGCAAATAGTCCACAAAAACAATGTCCGCCCTCATTCGCTGGGCCTGCGCTTTAATCCACGCGGTGCCTTTGCCCGCCGCCGATTTGATAAACAATGGCCACTTGTGCAGCTCTGCCAGAAAATCCAGCTCGTCCACCGGCACGGTCTTGCGCTTCACATCGGCCAGAGACGCACCCAGACGGTTGGCGATCACACGTGTGGTTAAGGTTGCCGCGTCCGTCTCCAATGAAAAAAAGCAAGTTCGGTACCCGCTTTTCGCCATGTTACAGGCAAGTTGGAGTGCAAATGCCGTTTTGCCTGCGCTCGGTCTACCACCAACCACGAAAAAGTTTCCGAGTGACAGGCTGAGATTTCTGTCAAGAACAGAAAGGCCGGTGCGTATGTAGCGGGGCTGCTCGTCTAGATGACACACATAATCGTCCACCAACTGACCGATAGGCTGAAAATCTGACTCGCCGCGATCAAGAGTCAGTGCCTCGCCCATTTTTGAGTAGAGGTCTGGCAGATCAGAAAAGACAGTCAAGCTGCTTGCGATTTGTACCGCGATACCTTGAACCCGAGCAAGTGCCGCCTGCTCTTTGATGAGCTGCACCCAGTTTTCTACGTTTTCTCGCGTGATGCGAACACATTCGGCCTCACATTCAGACGCGCACGCCAGAACGATGTCTTTCAGATCTGGATACTTTGCACAGACTTGCACCGTGTCCAATGTGCCCCTTAATTCGCAAAAACCGGATAGCGCTGCAAAGACAGACTGCAGATCCGCCGGGAAGTCATCAATGTTTAGAGCTGACAACGATTCCAGGGCAAATTCTGGCCGAATCATCAGAGCGCCCAAAAACACCCTCGCAGTGTTCATTCCAACACCTCCCAGCGCTGTTCCTGCTGGCCTTTAGGCTTGTTCCGGGACTCCCGGCGGCCTTCCACGTCGCCCAACGTCCGCACACCGTCTGCCTGCCAGCCCTTCAGGATGCCGTCAACATAGCGCCACTTCCGCACACCGTTCTCGGCGGCTTCGTCAATGGCCTTGCAAATCAGCTCGGTTGAAAACGCTTCCCGGTAGCGTTGTAACTTGTCCAGCGCAGAGCGGGGAAACTCGCCTATCTCGGCCTGAAAATGCTGCACAATCTGGGCAAGGTCTGAATCTGTCCGGGCGGCTGTTGTGGCGGCTTTCTTACCACTTCTTTCTAAGTTATGCTCTGCTATGCTATGCTGGGTTGTCACTTGGTTGACGGCTGGTATACCATTGGTTGCCATCTGGTTGCCACTTGGTATACCAGCACAAGCCATAATATAACGCTTATTCGTTGTTTCTTTTAACTGTGCAAGTTCGTTTTGAAACGCAGTCGGTTTGTATCTGTCATTGCGTAAATTGTTGTTGGCTTTCCAATCGGTGATTACAAGCACTTTTGAAGGAAAAGAAATGACGTATCCGGCAGCTTCCAGAGGCTTCAAATCGCGGGCAGTACAGCCGATAGAACGGATGATCGCTCTTGGATTTGCCACAAAGCCGTCATCATCGCCCTGCATCCCCAAATGAAAATACAGGGCTTGAGACTTTAGCGGCAGTTCCAGAAAATTGTCTGTTTCGGTAACGGAACTGGAGAACATTCGTTTTACTGCCATTAACTCACCTCGCAACCCGGCGGATGGCCGGAGCGGTCTGGTTGCCGTCTACCGGATCACCCTGTTCAAAGTACCGGGCCAGACTGTCCAGATTCACCAGCCAGCGGTGCCCGGCGTTCACATAGCGGATTTTCCTCTGCTTGCACAGTCGCCTGATATAGGCCGGGGAAAGCCCGTAAATTTCGGCGGCTTTTGCCACCGTGCCCATGTTTGGGTATCGGATAGAATCACCCATTCTTCCACCTCCAAAGTTGCTTTTTGTGTCGTTTTGTTCGTCGTGGCTGCATAGTATCACGACTTGAAAAGAATTGCAATACCGCCAAATTTTAACCCAGAATCAAGGCAATGCAGCATTGTTGAAGATGAATCTTTTGCGTCAAAATCCATCTGTTGTCATCTGGTGATATCCAGTGTCTTGCTTTGCAATGGATTACCTTGTTTTGCAACAGATTTACAGGGGGACACCCGCCTGATTTATGGATTTTTGCTGCTGATTTTACATATCAAAAAGCCGTGATGAAATGTACTGCTCTTTTTGGTGAATTTTTCTCACCATGTTCCAGGGTAAAGATGGATTGTGCGGCAGGGGCCTTACTTAGACGGTTCTTTCTCTTGCTCGGCGTTCTGCTGCATTTGCTCGGCTTTGCGCTTCCAGTAACGCTGATTATATTCGCGAACTCGGTCTCGATTGGCTGCTCTCCATGCGTTGGCGTACGCTCTGCGTGCTTTTTTTGCGTTTTCATCCATGAAAAATGCTCCTCTCTACGAAAAATCAAGTAAATTTACTTTTTCTTATTGAATGTCTTGTTTACTTGTGTTATGCTTAGTATAAGCGAAAGAGAAAATAAAATCAACATATTTTCAGAAATGTTATATTTATTTACGGTTGAGGTATAGCAATGGCAAAAACAAAGAAATCATTTGACTATGGAGATCCATTTCCAAGCCGTTTCCGTAATCTAATCGAGAAAAAAGGGGCAACACTGGATGCGCTTGCAGCGGAGTTCAACACAACTCGCCAGACTGTGAGCAACTGGCAAAATGGTGTTACGGTTCCGGATGCTGTCAGTATTTGTGACATTGCACGATACTTCGGGGTTACGACCGATTATCTGTTGGGACTGACCGATGTGAAGACCATCGAAACGAATGTGCGTGCAGTAGCGGAGTATACAGGGCTGTCAGAAGATGCAATCAAAGCACTATCTGATCCGTACAATCCGCATCTTCAGTGTGAAATAAATGACATCGGAGGAACATTTTCTGCCCCACCTTCTGCGAAAGATATAGTATCTGACTTTATAAAAAGCAAAGAATTTTCGACATTTTCATTTGAAATGACAAAGTTCTTTTCACAATATTTAAGGTTTGCCGAGACCTATAAGGAAAAAAGAGAATGGATTCGCTTCGCTCCGAGAGATGAAGAATTCTATAAAAAATTTCTCGGAATGTGGGATAGTTATGTAGAAGATCTCGGAGCTCCAGATTTTTTTAGTGGCTACTTTTCTTCAGAACTAGCAGATAAAGATAAAAAAGATGTAGAAAAAAGAATAGATGAATTGTGTTCTGATAAAAAAGATTCTCAAGGCGATGTATTATGGGATAAAATGGCATGGAACGTTGCAAGTTCAGAGGCTAAAGAAGAAACGAATGGTTCAGATTTGAGCCGCTTTAGGATACAACAAGCCATTCAGAGTTATCTTGATGATGTAGAAGGCAGTATTATGAACCTTGTGCTAGGAGATGAATCAGATGGCGAAAATCATTGAGCGCACAAAGAAAGACGGTTCCTGCTCCTACTGCATCCGGGTCTCCAACGGCTATGATCGGCAGGGTCGTCAGGTTCTGGTAAACCGCACCTTCACTCCCCCGCCGGGCTTGACCGGAAAAAAGCTGGAAAAGGAATTGCAGCGTCAGGCGGATGCCTTTGAACAGGAAGTGCACAGCGGCATCTCTCTGGAAGCGTCCATGAAGCTTGATGACCTGATAGAACGCTGGTTCACTGAGTACGCCGAAAAGAAACTCAAACCCAAGACCGTGTACGACTATCGGCGACTTGTGCCGCGTATCTCTGCCGGGCTGGGGCAACTTAAGGTGTGCCAGGTCAAGCCCTCGCACCTGATGGCCTTTTATTCCAACCTCGAAGAGCAGGGTGTGCGGGAAGATAGCACCTATACCGCTGTTCCTGCCTTGCTGGATCAGCTGCCAAAGGGCAAACGCGGCCAGATCGCGGCGGCAGCGGGCGTTTCAGAGCGCACAATGGCGACACTGTACAGGGGCGGGAACGTCAGCCGGTCAACCGCCGAAAAGGTAGCCAGCGCCGCCGGGCTGCCCCTTTCCAGGGCGTTTATAGAACATAGCAAGGCAGGGGGCAGGCTCAACGGAAACACAGTGCAGCACTATCACCGGATGCTGTCCAGCGTGTTCACCAAAGCCGTGCAGTGGGGGCTTGTAGCAGAGAATCCGTGCAAGCGTGCAGAAGCCCCAAAAGCGCAGGAAGTGGACGTGCAGGCATTGGAAGAAAAAGACGTTGTGCGCCTGATGGAAGCCCTGCAGGACGCGCCCACACAGTACAGCGTTATCACACAGCTTGCTTTGCTCACAGGTGCCCGCCGGGGCGAGATATGTGCCCTGCGGTGGTCTGATATCGACATGGACGCGGGAACGATTTCAATAGAACGCACCTTGCAGCACATCCCGGGCAAAGGCACGGTGTTCAATCCCCCCAAGACAAGGCGCTCCCGGCGGTGCGTGAAAGTCGGGGCGGACTGTGTGCAGCTCCTGCAGGAATACCGCCAGCACCAAAAGGCAGAACGGTTCAAAATCGGCTCTGAGTGGGTGCGCCGGGTGGAGATCGAGGGAAAGCGCGTAGAAAACGACCTGCTTTTTACCAAGTGGAACGGCGCACCAATGGATCCAGACGATGTAACAACATGGTTCGGGCGGTTTCTGGCAGCTCATAACCTCCCGGCGGTACACTTCCACAGCCTGCGTCACACCAACGCCAGCTTGCTGATTGCCGCCCATGTGCCGGTTACAACGGTTTCAGGCCGTCTGGGTCACGCAAAGACTAGCACCACCACGGACATTTACGCCGGGTTCATCCGTTCGGCAGATGCAGCGGCAGCAGACGCGCTGACCGGTGTGTTTGACCGTATCCGGGAAAAGAGCCACGCATAACACGTCCAAAGATGCAATACAGCCCACAGGAAGCAAGGGAAACCCGGCTAGGCCTGTGGGCTGCTTTCTTTCTGTCTGCGGTTCTGAGTTGCTATCATGTCCACTGTGAACACCGCAAGGCACAATTGCCGGAAAGTGCCTTATTTTTGCCTTATTGACCGAAAAAGCACTGATACGAAGGTGAATGAGCAAGCATAAAAAGTACGGTGATTCTATATAAAACAGAACATTCAAAAACGATCAAACTCGTAATAAGACTATTTTGTAATCAGTGGGTTGCAGGTTCAACTCCTGTCACCAGCTCCAAAAAAGCCCTGCGATATACCGCCGAAAGGCGGCGTGTATCGCGGGGCTTTTGCTTTTTGCGGCGTGGCGGTATCCGACCATTCGGAAAAATCATGCTGCCGGAGGGCTTGCGGGCCTTGCACTTCCCGCACCATGCCGGTATAATAAATTCATCGAAAATTCATCAAAAGAGGACGTTCAAACGAGAGGGGAATATCTGTGCCCGAGTTTTCCACTATGCTGAGCCTGCAGGCACAGATGCTGCTGCTGTTGGCCATTGGCATCTTTCTGACGAAGAAGCAGATCATCACCGAGCAGGGCCGCGCCTGCCTGACCGACCTGCTGCTCTTTCTCATCCTGCCGGCAAACACCATCCAGTCGTTCCGCATCGAGTTCAATGCGGAGATCTTCCGCAGCACGCGGGACATCCTCATCCTGTCCATCGTGCTGCAGGTGTTTTATGGCGTGATCTGCGCGGTCTGCTACAATCGCTACGCCTCCGCGCGGAAGGCTGTGATGCAGTACGGCACGGTCTGCTCCAACGCGGGCTTTCTGGGAAGTCCGCTGACTGAGGGCCTGTTCGGCGGAGTGGGGCTGCTGCTGACATCCGTTTACCTCATCCCGCAGCGCATCGTGATGTGGTCGATGGGCGTGTCCTACTTCATGCAGGACGATGCAGCCGCCAGCCCCGGGAGAAGGACGCGCCACCGCGCCGTCCTCCGCAAGACCCTGACTCATCCCTGTATTCTGGCGGTGTTCGTGGGCATGGCCCTCATGCTGACCCAGTGCCAGCTGCCTGCCTTTCTCGGCAAAGCTCTCCAGTGCACCAGCAACTGCAACATGACCATGTCGATGCTCCTCATCGGGGCCATCATCGGCAGCTGCGACCTCCACCCGCTGCTGGACCGGGACGCCATCCTTTACTGTGTCATCCGGCTGTTCCTGATGCCGCTGGTGGTGCTGGTGGGCTGCCGCGCAGCCCATGTGGGAGAGCTGGCCACCGGGGTCGCTGTTGTTCTGGCGGGGATGCCGATGGGCGGCACTACCGCCATCCTTGCCGAGAAGTACGGTGCCGATTCTGCGTTCGCCAGCAAGTGTACGGCCCTCTCTACGGTGCTGTCGCTCATCACGACGCCGCTGTGGTGTCTGGTGGTGTAGCCGCTCCGCCGCAGGACACATACCCTGCCGTTTCGATGCATCGGCGGCCCTCGTCGGTGCTCAGCCAGTCGTAGACCTTCCGCTGGGGGCTGTCGGGGGCGGCATTCCCATGGATGACCGCATAAAACTCGTTGCACAGGGGGTAGCTCTCGCTGGCGATGGTGTCATTGCCGGGGGTCACACCATCCACGGCCAGCAGGCGGAGTCCGGGCTTCGAATACATCTGGTCGATGTAATAATAGACGGAGAAACCGATGGCGTTGGCAGAGTTGTTGTACTCGGCGATGCGGTCCACCAGCCCGCCCATGTCGGCGGGAGCCAGCTCGGTGGGGGCGGTCATCAACTGGCCATCGCCCTTGTCGATGAGCAGCTTTTTGAAAAGGGTCTGACTGCCCGAGTCCACCCCCCGCTGGAAGGCCACGATGGGGGCGTCTGCGCCGCCGACCTCCTTCCAGTTGGTGATGCGGCCCGCATAGATGTCCCGCAGCTGCTGCTGGGTCAGGCTTTGGACGGGGTTGGACTCGTTGACGATGAAGACCAGCGCGTCCCGGCCGATGGCTTTCTGTTCCAGCTTTGCGTCGGCCTCGGCCAGCTCTTCCTTGACGTACTCGGGGGCCTCATAGACGATGAGCAGCTGTGCGCCGTAGTCGTCGCTGGCGCTGCGGGACCAGAGGCCGAAGTTCTCCCACGCATAGGCTGTGGTGCTGACGGTGATGCCGGTCTGGGCTTCGAGCAGGTCCATGCCGGTGACGTCAGCCTTGAGCTGGGCCATCAGAGGGATGCAGGCCGTGGAGCCGTCGAGGCGGGGAAACTCCTCCACGGTCAGGAAAGGTTCAGGGGTGGTGTCCGGGTCGGGGACAGACGCCGCCGGAGAGTCGGCGGGGGAGTCTGCTGCGCCGGGGGTGCAGGCGGTGAGCACTGCCGCCCCGAGGCCGAGGCCCAGCACCTGCAGGAAGCTGCGGCGGGAAATCTTCTCTTTCATATCCAAAAACCTCCGTTGTCAATACAGATAGCCTCCGCCGAAGTCGTCATCGGGGGAGGAAAAGATGCTTTCGCGGTAGAGCCACTGGCCGGTGGAGTCCATCAGGCCGTAGTCGAAGCCCTGCCGCGCGATAAAGCAGTCGTCGGGCAGATCGTCCGGGCTGTAGCAGCTGCCGAGGCGGCGGAGAAGCAGATTGCCCTCCATGTCCAGCACATCGTAGAGGCTGCTGCCGTCACGGCTGTCCCGGCAGGCTGTGAGCAGAGGGCCGCTGGCGGTGCTGGTGAGGTAGGAAGCGTAGGTGTACTGCTCAGCCTCACCGGCGGACGACCAGAGCAGCCCCTCGCCGCCGTAGGTCTGGATGGCGATGGTGTTGTAGTTTTCGTCGTTGTACTGCAGCAGGGCGTAGCCGTCGGGCAGGGCCGTCACACTAACATGACAAGCCTCTTCAATGGGGGTCACTTCCACATCGGTCAGGAGTGCGCCGGTGGTGCCATCGTAGACCTTCAGGATGTTGTCCGCCGTCAGGACGGCGACATTGCCGGAGTGATAGTCCCTGTCGCACCGCTGGACAGCGGTCTTTTCGCCGCTGGCGAGGTCGATGAGGGTGTAGGGGTTATCCGGGTCATCGCTGCCGAGGAGGGTGACACAGCCGGGCGTGTGGTCCATCACGCACCAGTCGAAGCGGCCCAGCTCCACGGCCTCGTCGCTGTTCAGGTCGCAGAGGATGGAGTGGCTGTCCTGACGGCTCTGGAGGCAGGCGATGCCGACGCCGCAGGCAGAGGCGGAGCTGTCGTCCTCGCCGGTGAGCAGCTGGCCGGTGAGGATGTTGTAAAGCCCTTCCCGGGCGATGCCCCAGTCTGCGCCGCGAAACCAGCTCAAGGTCAGCCAGTCGGCGAAGCTGCCGCGATACGACGCAAGGCTCTGGGCCGTGCAGCCGTCCTCCCGCAGCAGCACATTGCCCTCCCGGTCGGTGACGAGGACGTATTGATGCAGGGGCTGGTCGGGGTCGTCGTAGGCGTAAGTAAGGCCCTCGGGCAGGTCGTAGCAGTTGAAGACGAGGCGCTGGCCGCCCTCGTCCACCACGAGACAGTCGAGCGCTGTTTCGGGTACGGGAAGCTGGGCGCCTGTGGCGAGGTCGTACACCCGAGTGCCGCCGGTGGTGCCGTTCTCGAAAGCCCAGACGTCGGCGTCGTCCCGCAGGATGAGCAGCCCGCCCGAGAGGGTGGCGTTCACCGCATAGGGGAAGGTCATGACGGCATTGCCGTCGGCGTCGTAGAGGGTGGAGGTGCGCTCCTCGGTGCCGGGGGTGGAGTGGGAGACCAGATAGTAGTCCGCCTCGCCGGTGAGGGTGTTCCGCACCAGCTGGACGCTGTCGGAGCGGCTGCCCTGATAGAGCACTTTCCCGCCCCGGAGGATGGTGCCGCCGCCGTTGCCGGCGTAGGAATAAATGAAATGGAGCGCGTCGTCGGTGAGCCACGATTCGCTGTAATACTGCGGTGCCTGCGATGCCGCCGTCCCCTCGGGCCGGGGCGACGCCGCGGGCAGCAGCGAACAGCTCGTCAGCAGCCCGCCTGCCAGCACAAGGCAGGCGGCGCGGCAGCGGAGTCGAAGCAGAGCGGTCTTCATAGAAACACCTCGCAGTTTCCCAGAATTTGACTTTCCTGTTTATAGTATATACGAAAGACCCGGCCATTTCATTGCAGAAAGTTGGCCGGGTCTGGTTACAGTTTGGTGACAATGGGGCAACTGCATTTACCCGCCGACGCGAGGGCGGTTCCCCCGCAAATGTCCGGGAGGTGGGACCCTGTTGCCGCAGGCAATAGGGCGGGACAGGTGTCCCGGGTTATTTGCGGGGGAATTGCCGGAGAAGGAGGCAATTCAAGCCTCGTCCCCTTTTTCTCCCAGCTCTTTCAGGAAGGGCAGGAGGAAGGGCGTCGAGATACAGAAGGTGAGGGCGTCGGCGATGGGCTGGCACAGCTCGATGCCGGGCAGGCCCCAGATGCGGGGCAGGGTAAGGATGAGGGGGATGAAGCAGATGCCCTGACGGCAGCAGGCGAGGAAGGTGGCCCGGCCCGATTTGCCGATGGACTGGAACATCATGTTGGTAACGATGATGACAGGCTGCAAGAACATGGCGATGCACTGATACCGCAGAGCGGGCAGGGCCACGGCGGTGACAGCGGGGTCATCGCGGAAGAGACGGATGAGAGGCTCGGCGTTGAACCAGCAGAGGATGTTCAGCACCGTGACGAAGCAGAAAGCCGTCGAGATGGTGAAGATGGCCGCCTGCCGCACCCGGGCGAAGCGGCGTGCGCCGTAGTTGAACGCCGCCACAGGCTGCAGGCCCTGCCCAACGCCGATGGCCACCGACAGCAGGAACTGGAAGATGCGGGACACGATGCTCATGCCTGCCACGGCGGCGTCGCCGTGGCTGCGGGCCGCGACGTTCAGCAGCATACTGCCGATGCTGTTCAGGCCCTGACGGCCAAAGCTGGGGGCACCGTTGAAGAAGATGAGGCCGAAGTCCCGGGCGCTGCGGGTGACTTTTGTGATGCGGAACTGGCTCACCGTCTTGCCCCGCAGGAACATAGACAGCAGGATGCAGAAGCCGATGCTCTGGCTCAGAGCGGTGGCAACACCTGCGCCGCCGGTGCCCATGCCGAAGCCGAAGATAAAGATGGGGTCCAGCAGGATGTTGAGCACGCCGCCGGTGACAAGGCCGATCATGGCGAAGCTGGCCTTGCCCTCGTAGCGCAGGATGTTGTTCATCACAAGGCTGGACATCATGAGGGGCGCAGCGATGAGGATGGGCCGCGCATAGGCGCAGGCGTGGGGCAGGATGGTGTCGGTGCTGCCCAGCAGCATCATGAAGCCGGGCAGGGTGGAAAGGCCGACCCCCGCCAGCACAATGCCGAAGACCAGTGCCGTGAAGAAGCTGGTGGAGGCGAACTTGGTGGCGGCGTGGGTGTCCTGATTGCCGAGGCTACGGCTGATGATTCCGCCTGCGCCATGGCCCAGCATGAAGCCGAGGGCCTGAATGATGGCCATGAGGCTGGACACGACGCCCACCGCGCCCGACGCGCTGGTGGACAGCTGGCCCACAAAGAAGGTGTCGGCCAGATTGTAGATGCTGGTGATGAGCATACTCAGGATGGTGGGGGCGGCGAGGCCGAGGATGAGCTTCGGCACAGGGGTCTTGGTCATCTTCTCGAACTGGAGCGCACTGCGCGCGGCCTCATCGGCTTGGGACGGGGAATGCATGGGCTGGATACCTCGCTTTCATAATTAAAATAAGTATAACGCAGATCCTGCAAAATGTCGAGGTCTGGGAGTTTGGGGCTGACGGCTCTAAAAAGTTAGGGCATTGAGCGCAAAAGCAGAAAAAAATGGAATGTCTTTTAGCACATTTGACAAAGAAAGGTCGAATTGCTTGTGGGAAATCACGTCAAGTGGTATAATTTGGTACATGAGAGAAAAACGCTGCGAGAAAAAACAGCGCTGAGAAGAGCTTTGAGGGAACAGCCCCTCAGAACACGGAGGGAAAATTTATGAAATCTGTGGCACAGACCGTTATCGAAGCAGACCGCTTCTACACCATCGCCGCCAAGACCGGCAGCGTCATTCAGGCTGTGGAGAA
>NZ_DAWCVJ010000071.1:0-12752 GCF_052358865.1 Faecalibacterium sp. | reverse complement strand
CAATCTTTTCATGCGCTTTGCATCCTTTCTTTCATAATAGATTCGGCAAGAATGTAGTCATATTCCACCAAGTCTTTCATGATGGTGGAAAAGTCGGCAGCTAACGAATGGCAAGAGCCAACCCACAGGTCATAAAGAAAATCCAGAATATTATTTTGTACCCTGAGATGGTTCCAGTAGCGCTCCTCCAGTCTGCCCTCGGATTCCAAAACAATAATGGCGGTGCTGATGGTACTTTTCATCGTGATCTCATAAGCCATGGTAACGCTGATTTCAGAAGCACTCTTCTCAACGTTGTCAAAAAATTCCGTGAATTCCTTGAAAATGCGGTTATTTACATCATTCATGGCTTGCTCCTTTATGCTGCTGCCAGCACCATCTTGTAGGCTTTGTCGATCATGGGGTTGCCCTCTGCGGTGCGCAGGAACAGGTTCTCGTTGTAGTTTTTGGTCTTGCGGAGAGGATCTGCGTGGGTAGCAAAATCGGAGACTGCGTTGATAAAGCGCCAACCGTTCTTGCCGACCCATTCCAGATCCGGCGCATTATAATAGCGAGTCTTCAGTTCTTCCTGCAGGCGCAGATTATTCTTCCGCTGGCAATCGGACAGGTCCTCAGAAATCGGGAAAAACTCATTGATGAACTCCTGCACCTTGTGATCGGATAAATCGATGCGAGCCAGCTCTTCGCCACGGTTGCCGAGTTCAACCATATAGTTGCTGGCCAGCTGCAGGGTCTCACGGGCATCCTGCACCCGCAGCAGAACATTTTCGGTGTGGCGTGCAGTCCAGCTACGCTTTGCAGTATTCAGCGCAAGGTTCAGCGTGTTCTGGCAGACCACACGGATCGGAGTCATGGCCACTTTCACACCAGAACTGCCGTCATGACTGTTGAAGATCACAAGATATGGTACTACTTGATCTCCAGCAATAAGATATTTCCTCGGAAGCCTTGCCAACATCCAGACCTTTCTGCCGCCCTGCAGGGAACCGGCAGTTTCATAAGTGACACCTTCACCCAGCAGATCATCGGTGAACTGGAATGCTTCCTCATTCTGGACAATGCGGTAGCGATCAGATACCACGCCTAGAACAGCATCATCGGTGCTGCGGACATTTGCGCGATAGCCGGGGATCATAGCACCCGTGTCGGAATAGATATTGCGGCTCTCCACCTGCCAATCCAGACCGGCCAGTTCCAAGGCTTCACGGCTTGCAGGGGCATCCATGATGATCCGGCCAAGGCCGTGCCAAGGGGTCTCACGGACAGAGAACATCGTTTCAACATTTGCGGGCATAGTAAAATCTCCTTTTCAGTGTACTGTGATCAATTGTTGTTTTCCATTTCTTCAGCGATGCGGACGAGGACTTCCACCAGGACGGTGCCAACCTCTTTGACGATTTCGGACCAAAAGTTCATAATGCTTTCTCCTTTCTGCGCAGCTGCGCTTTAAAATACGATGGTAATAATGATAGTGATGGTGCGGAATAACAAGATGCTCACCTCCAGACATAAAAATAGCCCCTGAGTCTTTCGACTCAGAGGCTTTGGATCATGATTATTATATCTGGGTGAAAAATGGAAATTTGAGAAAGTTATAGATTGAATTTTTACTACATACAGTAGAAAATAATGTGTTAGTCGAATAATTAGATTTGGGTAAGATTATCATCGACAGTTGCAGCCGTTGCAACACCATTGGTAGATACAGATGCCGTATCAGGTAATGCAGGGATTGCCGGAACCGGGAGCGTTCCCATTGCAGGAGTATCATGTGTCTGCTGCGGAACAAGTACTTCTGGATAAGTAGGCATTGTCACTGCTGCACTCGTATTGTTATGTGCAGCACTTCCACTGCTATGACTACTGTGGCTGCTACTGCTATGGCTACTATGACCACTACCGCTCTGATGGCTCTGGTGGCTTACATGACTTTCATGACCAGAGCCGTGGCTGCTGGAGCGATGCGAACTATGGGAACTGTGCGACCGATGTCCTGCTTCTGCATCCAAAGCGAAAAGAACGCTCATAACAACTGCCAATGAACCTACCATCAGCAGCTTGTTCCGAGTGATATTACCTTCTTCCTCATATAAATAATTCTGAATGGACTTCTTGATTTCAGGAAACTGTGCCATAATCTTTCTCCTTTATGCTTTCGTAATGCTGACGCAAGCACCATTTTGCCAAGTCGTTTTATAATTCACTCCACTAACGGTATAAGTTAGTTCTCCGTTCGGAATACCATTTTCAAAATGACCTGTTAAGATTTGCCCTGTTGCAAAAACGTAAGAGCCGTCACACATTTTGTCAGCCTTAAAGGTTCCGGTATAGGTATCGCCATTCTTAAAGACATATTTACCATTTACTTTCTGGCCGTTGCTTACGGAACCTGCATAGGAATCCCCATTTGGATAGCCTATATTCGCATTTCCCGAAAATTCACCTGTCTTGGTCAGATCGCCGGAATATGTAACATCTACTGTCTTTTTTGCATCAAGATGATCTGGATAAGTAAACGTCAGATTTGCCTGATTCTTTTCGTCCGCAAGCGTCACAGTACCACTAAAGTTGCTGCCTTTGACTGAATAAGCAGTGTTTTGAAAAGCATTACTCGCAAAAGAACCTGTCCAAGTTGTTCCATTTGGCGCAGTGACAACACCATCGCCGTTGATTTGGTCGTTTGTCCATACACCTGCATAGCTGGTTCCGTCTGCCCACACAAACGTGCCATTGCCAGAACGCTTTCCATCCTGAAGATTTCCCTCATAGGTGCCGACTTCAGGGAAGTCCAAATGAGCCATTCCTTCGGTCAATCCGTTCTGAAGGTCAATAGATGCAACGCTTACTTCAGAAAATGAAGCTACCGAACTGGCGGATACAGTTGAAGCACTCGGCGTTTTACCAAAACTGCTAATCAGACCAACCGCCAGAAAACCAATCAGTACCTTTTTCGTAATGCCAGATTTTTTTCTCTGTCTTTGAGTACTCTTTTTCATAATACAACCTCCTCAACCAATAGTTTTCCTTATTTTACAGGTTTGTTCTCTTGTTCTATGCCCATCATTGCAGTTGTTGCCGTTGTACTGGGCAAGGACGGAATACTCGGTGTCGGCGCAAGCGGCATATCCGGTGTGTCAACTGTCTGCTGCGGGGTTAAGACCTGAATGTTGGGGGCATCAGGAAGAGGTACATTGTTACCGGAGGAGGCTCCACTTCCGCTGCTGCCAGTCCCACTACCACCGGAAATCCACGGACCAGTTACAGTTCCGCTGCCGGAACCAGCACCACCTGTAATGCCGCTGATGTGCCAGCTGTTGTTGCTGTGTCCGCTGCTGTGATTACTATGGCTGCTATGATTGCTGTGCCCACTGCTGTGATTGCTATGGCTACCATGATTGCTGTGGTTATTATGGCTTCCGTGGCTGCTATGCCCATTTCCGCTCTGGTGACTTTGATGACTCACATGGCTTTCATGGCCAGAACCATGACTGCTGGAGCGGTGGGAACTATGCGAACCGTGTGACCGATGCCCTGCCTCTGCATCCAAAGCAAACAATACGCTCATAACAACCGCCAATGAGCCAACCATCAGCAGCTTGTTTCTGGTGATATTGCCTTCCTCTTCATATAAATAATTCTGAATGGACTTTTTTATCCCTGGAAACTGTGCCATGTTGTCCTCCCCGTTACGCTTTTTCGATTGCAACACACGTTCCGTTTTTCCATGTTGTGATATATTCTGTTCCATACGCTGTATAGGTCATTCTGCCGGACGGGATACCATTATCAAAATGGCCCGTCAGCGTTTGTCCTCCCGCAAAGGTATAAGTGCCATCACTCATACGGTCTTTATAAAACGAGCCGTCATAGCGGTCACCATTTTGAAAAGCATAGATTCCTTTGACTTTTTTGCCATGAGATACCGTTCCCGAAAAAACATCGCCGTTCCAATAGCCAATTACCGCATTTCCTGAAAATTCACCGGCCTTTGTGAGATCACCCTCGTAGGCCATCTTCTTCAGTTCCGTTCCTCCCAGCAAAGTGGCTTTTGTATACTCATAGAGCATACTTGTCTGGTTCTTGGTTGCAAGAATTGAAACATTTCCATCAAGTCCTTGCCCAACAACTGCATACTTCGCATATTGAAACGCCGAATTAGAAAAAGTTCCGATCCAGCTAATGCCCTCAGAAGTTGTAAAGTTTCCGTTCCCACTGATTTTGTCCGCTTGCCACATTCCCGTGTAACACGAACCATCCTTCCACTGGAACTCACCGTAGCCAGAGCGCAGTCCATTCTGCGTATCGCCGGTATACACACTTCCGTCTGAATATCGGATCTGCGTATCATCAGAACCGCCGCCTGTCGAGCCGCCAGATGAACACGCTGTCACTCCACACAAAAGCATTGCAGCGATCGCAACGGTTGCAGTCGTTCGTTTTAGAACTTCCAACACATGATTTCTCATATCAACACCTCATCGTACCCAGCTATCCAATATTTTGTCGATCTCCGGATCTTTTTGATTCAGCAATGCGAATACGGCATCCAGCATTCCTTTGTAGGTCTGACATTTATAATTGTTCGGTATCTTAGAGAACACATCACCGTCCAGTGCATAATTCAGTACCGGGCAGGTGCCGCAGTAAGGCTGGTATACACAGTCGTTACAGGTGGGGGCTGCTTCCAAAGTAGATGCAACACAGCAGGCCTTGCAGACATTGCTGTTCATCAAAGAATCATAGGCATCCTCTACGGTTCCCAGTTGGAATGCACGATCACCCATTTCGGCGAGCATTCGCCCCTCATCACAGGTGTAAACATTGCCATCATAGTAATAGGCCATCTGTCCAACGGCTGCACCGCAGGGCGAACGCAGCTCCATGTAATTTTTTCCTTGACCCAGTAAGATCTTGGACAAGAATGTTGTGGCGTGTCCCTCTGACATAAAATAGCCCTGCCGGTTGATCTCCACAACGTAGGCCAGAGCTTTTTGGTAGAACGCAACAAACTCGTCTGCCGTATAGCCCACCTGATTCCAGTCTGCATTTGCAAACCCCAACGGCGTCAGCGGACGAAGGAAGATGCTATGCAGTCCAAGCGCACGATACTCATCTACCAGTTCTTTCCACTGGTTCAGGCTATATCGCGTTGTTGTTTCAATTGCACCAACGCATACGTCTGCTGCTTGCAGCCGCTTTAACCCGCGAATTGTGCCCTCATAGGTTCCACCACCCTGGCAGAGCGGGCGGTTCCGATTATGCAAACGCACCGGACCGTCGATCGAGGTTGAAACGCTGACACGATGCTCCTGAAAGAAGCGCACCATTTCATCGTTGAGCAGATTCAGATTACTGACCAACGAAAATTCAACTTTCTTACTCGTTTCTGCCGCCTTTTTCTCAGCTTCTGATACGATAACCTGAATCGTATCAAAATTCAGAAGCGGCTCACCGCCCTGAAACTCGATCGATAAGAATGGCTCTGGTGACTGAAACGCCAGATTCACAGCTTTCTTTGCAGTTTCAGCACTCATCAGACCCTTCTTATGAGAAGCGGTAGACTGTGCCTGACAGTAAATACATCTGGCGTTGCACTCATTTGTCAGAACAAAAATATGTAAGCTGGTGGCATCCATCAAATACCCCTTTGCTTCTCGGAGAGCACGGCTATGGCGTTCCAGATAAACATCCGCATCGTCCTCATAGATAAAGCCCTTTTCTAAAAGCTCCGCATAAGATGGGTCTGTGCTGTCAAGCTTGTGCAGCAGCATCGCTTGAAAGGTCGGAAGCGATACGAACGCCCACTGTCCAAGATCATTTGTCAGCAGGATCTGCTGCTCGTTCCATTTTTTGAAATTAAAATAGGAATACTTCATTTTTTACTCCGCAATCGGTCGGGCAACGAAACACCCGGTCGAGATCGTGCTGTTAAACACACCATAGCAAATATTTTTCACTTTGCAGGATTCACACTCTGGTGTGTAGCGAATCTTATAATCCGAAATACTATCACGGCATAATGTCCAATATTTATGTTTCACTGCACAGAGCGGAAAATTATAAAGGCCAATGTCGATACCAGCTGAAACCAGCTTCTCAATTCCATCTTCACAGGCCGCAGCTGCCTGCGGATAATCGATCCACACCTGCTCGCGATTCTTGATCGCATTGCCGCACATCTCCAGTGCGATAAAATTCACAACTGTTATCCGAGGCAGTGTTAAAAGCAGATCCACAATATCGGAAATGTCCATGTAGTTTAATTTGGAAACTACAATGCGAATTTCGATCCGCATTGTGCCTTGCGCCAGTATTTTTAATCCCGTGATCGTCTGCGCAAAAGAACCTCGTGCCTGCGTTATCGCATCATGTCGCTCGGCATTTGAGCCGTGAATCGGAATCGCGATCTGATCTTGGGCAACCAAAAGCCGATTGAACGCTTGCGCATAAGGGGCAACCGAAAAAGTCCGCCCATTGGTCAGGATCAGAATTTCAGAACTCGGACATTGTTCTTTTGCGTATTGAACAACCTCCACAAGACCCTGCTTTAGCAGAGTCGGTTCACCGCCGGTGATCGTAATATGCGGAATCTCTGTGCCAAAGTATCGGATCTGCATTTTGAGTTCTTCCACAGGCGTCAGCTGTGCATGGCAACGAGAGCTTTCACTCACAGGGCACATCACACAATTCGTATTGCAGGTCAGGCCGGTTACGATAGTCGCATCCCCTGCATCAGCCTGATAGAACCGATAGCAGATACCTGTATTTTCTAAAGAAATCGCATCAGCATCCTGTAATTCTTTCCAACGAAGCCACTCAGCATCCGAAATGGAATAGCTTTTCTCGAATGGGTATAGTGTAACCGTCTGGCTTTCCTGTTCCACATAAGCAACATTCAGCCCGATTTGCAGGTCGCTCTCGATTTCTTTCCGAGAAAGGCGAACCCGTGCAAATAGATATGCTGCGGCTGGCTGTGAACGGTAGGCCGAAAGGTAAAATGTCATGGTTCAGATTCCCCACAATCCTAATGTTGTAGCAATATGATAGGCTGCAAATAAGAGAACGCCCACCGCAATGAACGATGCAAACGGAATTTTACGAACGGTAACAACCGTCTCTTTTCCGTATTTTGAATCTTTCCAGCGTCGAACGGCTGCTGCCTCTTCCTCTGTCAGACGGCTTCGCATATCTTCATAGCTGATTTGCGGTAAACCTTTTACCCTTGACGGTGCAAAGCAGACGACCGTTGACTTACTTAAAATCATTCCCGTCTTGACATCTTCGGTCGGAACAGATTCATAAACGTACTTTCCCGCGATCCATGTTGTCCACATCACAAGAAGAACCAACAGATAGGTCTGCGTCATTCGAAGAACGCCCGAAGCAGTAATGCTGTTCCTCGTAAGAACCAGCATCACCACATCCAATGCGATGCAGCCGCCAATCAGAAGCTTCGAATGATAGATTGTTTTTTCCCGAAGAACTGTAATCAGGAAATAACTGATCAACGAAAGTAAGAGAATGTTGTTCTCTACAAAAGACGGAGCTGCAATGGAAAGGACACTGTTCCATGCGTATAGAATGATAAACGCATGGAAATAGGACTTGATCGTAGTCCATGCGCCTGCTTTCGTAATGGTCGGAAGTTTTATTGCGTGTTTTTTGAAGTCCAGATAGACTGCTTCACCAATCAGATAAAGATACCCGATACTGAACACCAAAATGAACAGATAAGCTGCCGGAACAATCGTGTCCGTATTTGCCCAAAACAGCCGTCCCGGCAAAAGTGAAATCAGAACGATCAGTAATTTGCTATCACCTGCCGACCAGATGTGGACAAAATAGAAGCCGATCGAAAGCAACGCTGAGATAAACAGGTTCAAAGCAGCGATCCCAAGACAGTCTCGACAGTATACAGCATAATAGACAATGTTCAGAGCCAGCCCTATAGTAAAACCGACTACAAGATGTTTGTTTTTTATCTGCCCATGCCGCAGGTCCGTCCAAACACTCAGGCTGCACAGTACAAATGCGCAGCATAACAGGAGTATTTCACATATCATCATAATGCCACGCTCGAAAGATTGATCAGATAATTGAAGAATTCATGCTTTGTAAGAGCTGTGTCATACTGGCAGTCCTGAAAGGTCAGCACCCAGTGATCTGCCACTCGCTCTACATGGATCTGCGCCAGCTCACGGGATGCTTGTATTGCGGTCTGAAGAAGATCCTCCGAAAAAATTTCAAAGCTGACCAAAAGTTCATTCTTATTTTTCATCGAACCAGTCCTTTGCAATCGCATCCAGCTCATCCTGTGCATCTTCGGTCATCGGACTTTCGGCTGCATCGGAGGATATGCCCTCATCTACCATCGTAGAGGACAGCGCACGAGCCACCAACAACTCCCTCAAAACCGTAGTTTCTTTGGAGACAGTCTGATGGATCACCTGCGCCAGCAATTCGTTCTTAAACTCGTTTTCCAGCTTTTCTTTATCAAACTGTGTTCCGCCTTTGGCAGCAAAGTCCACAAAGAAGCTACCATCTTCCACGCCAAGATAGACGTATGCTCTGTCTGTAAAATGGTATGCCGCTTTCAGGAGTGCTTCTTTTGAGTAGAACTCTTTGTCATACTGAATTCTCATAGTACCCTCACACCAATCAAAAATTTCACAGTTTAATTATACTATCGTCAACTTTAAAATCAATGCTTCCACAAAGATTGGTTTCCGTTAAGTTGAGCACGATTTTCAAAGTCGAAGTTCAGAGGCGAGAAAAAAGCTCTTGACCTTTAATAAAGAGGCCAAGAGCTTTTTACATCTTGTTTTGAAACATAAAAGAAGGTACAATGGTAGAAAAGAAAACGTGCATCAGTCAAATAAGGTGGTGGAGGCGATGGGCAAGGCAACAGTCTACTGCATTATGCACACGGAAAGATGTGTGGCACAGGTGAGTACGGCTGGTGAGTGTAAAATTTATTTTGAAGATTTCATGCCCTATGGTCTGGTGCTGAAAGAATCGAATGACTTTGATACTCGAATCAATAATGTGATTAGCTTCCATTCATGGTGTGCATCGCGGCTGATACTACGCGACCGTACTTATGCAAAGGAAATCCTCAACAGCATTGGCGCATCCCAGAGTGTTACGGATCGGGAGCGTGCACAGATTGCGCTTTCGTACCATTGCCTGTCCCTGCTGGATGTGTTTTGGGTAAAAGGAGAAAAAGAGAATATCCGATTTGAGGATATCAATCCCTACACACTCTCTTTAAGCAATGCTCTTGTGGATATTGCACTGCGTGGGCATCAGATGACTGTGACAAATGCACATCTTTTGGCAAATGATATGTCCACTGGCGGATGCTATCCTAAAGCGTGGGTGCGCAGAGAGGATGGCTTCTATCTTTATAAAGATGGCGGACAGGATGCAGTTGAGCGTGAAGTGCTGGCAAGTAAAATTTGCCGATGCTTTGATTGTCATCAGGTTCTGTATGAGCAGGGAATGTTTGAGAACGAGCCGGTTTCCATCAGTAAAATCATGACCTCGCAGCGATATAGCCTTGTGACGTATGCAGCCTATGATGTCTACTGCACAAACCATGATTGGATTACACTGGATAAAATTCTGGAACTGGACGCTCACGGATACTATATGATGAACATTCTGGATTATCTGGTGGGCAACACCGAACGCCATTGGGAAAACTGGGGTCTGTTGGTGGACAATGAGACGAATCAACCCATCCGGTTGCATGATCTGATGGACTTTAATAAGGCATTTCAGCAGTATGATACACTGGATGGAGCAAACTGCTTGACCGCTGGAAAGCGGCATTTGAGCCAGAGAGAAGCGGCGATGGAGGCAGTAAGAAGTATAGGCTTGAATCAGAAGGGTGACATGGATACGTCTATATTTGGAAAGCAGTTGATTTGCGAAAGAAGACTTCGGAAGCGGCTAGATATTCTTACCAACGCGTAGGATGATGTGTAAGGCTAAAGGGTAGAAAATGAACATTTTAATTATCGGAAATGGATTTGATTTGGCACATGGATTGCCGACTAGATATTCTGACTATGTTGACCAGATTGCCCAAAAACAAGAATTTTGGGAATATTTGAGGGACAATAAAGCTGACAACAGCCCATTCTGTCTCTATTGCCGAGTTCGAGAATCTATTTTATTTGAGTACATTGAGCAAAAGCGTAAAGTTGGATGGGTGGATTTTGAAAATGAACTGAAGAAAATGGTGGATAGTATCTGTGAATTGAAAAATTATGTACAATCACAGAATAAACTAACCGATGGTGGAGCCTACACTGAAACTTTTTATTTGAAACAACATGCGTTGTCAGATTGTCCGCTTTTTTTGAGAATGATGCTGGATGAGGTGGGGATTAGACATTGGAGTGAGAAGGAAATAACTGATATTGAAGGATCAGTTTTAGAACAGGCATTTGATTTCATAGAACTTTTTAAGGAATATATCTTATGGGTAACTAAAGTAAAAATGCCAATGGTTGCTAAAATTCGATATTTTGAAGATTTTAAAGTTAATTTCTTTTTATCATTCAACTATACGTCAACGATTTTTGATGTGTACCATAAACAACTGAATCCCAATAATATTTGCTATGTTCATGGACTGATAAAAAAAACTCGGATTCACCAATTGTTATGGGGTAGGAAGCAACTTTTATATGGCAGAAAAGCATGAAAAGTTTGTAGAACTTTTTAAGTTTTTCCAGAGATATCGCTATAAGATGAGTGTGGCCTATCAAGCATGGATTAAATATTTAGATGATTTGGATCATCAAAGCCTTAACTACCTTACCAATAAACCGGTTGTCCATATCTATGGTCACTCGCTTGATCCAACAGATAAGGATATCTTACTTCCGTTTCTTGAGTTAGAAGATGCAGAGGTATGGATTTATTACTATAATGAGAGCAGTAAGCTTGACTTACAGAAGAACTTAGTTAGGATTTTGGGAAAGAATAAATTTTGCCAGTATATGCTATGTGCAAAGCCTAAGATAAGCTTTAAGCGTATTACTGAAAAAGAGAATTCTTACAAATTGGAAGACTAAGGTGGGATTCTCTGAAAATCCCCACTTGTAGCAGATTGATTTACTCTACGAGTTATTGTTCCTACATACTTTTTCACTTATATCGAAGAATGTGAGCAGGCAATGCTTGACGTGCGATATGACATTTGCTACAATAAAATTGAAATAAATGTTATATAGAGTTGGGAGGTGCCCTATGAACACAGTCTTTGAGATTCGTTCAGTATTACAATGGAGCCAGTCAAAACTGGCAGATAAAATCGGGGTATCCTTTGCAACCGTAAACCGCTGGGAAAATGAAAAATCTACGCCAAATCGTCTTGCACAGGAAAAAATGCTTGCGATTTGCGAAGAAAATCATATTGCGCTGGCTGAAATTGTGCATGATGCTATCACCAGAGATGCTACAGAAATCGCTGCTCGACATCCAGACAAAATAGTTTTATACCATGGTTCCAAATCGGGTATTCAAGGGAAAATCAAACCAGCCAGTCGTGACCGCTGTGACTTCGGAGCTGGATTTTATATGGGAACTGATCCGCTCCAGCCGCTTACGCTGATCTGTGACTATGAGCAATCTGTTTTTTATATTTTATCGGTTGATCTTCATAGCTTAAAAACTTTGGATGTTCCGGCTGATATTGAATGGGCTATGCTGGTAGCATATCATCGTGGTAGAATGGAAGCTGCACGAGGAACGAAGTTCTTCCAGAAGTATCAGGAGCTGGATAAAGGCTACGACATGGTGATTGGCAGCATCGCAAATGATAGAATGTTCTATGTTCTGGATAGCTTTTTTGAAGGAACGATTACCGATACGGCATTGGTGAAAAGTCTGTCTGCTCTGAAACTTGGACGTCAGTATGTCGCTATTACGCAGAAAGCCTGTGATGCAGTCAAGATTGAGCGTGAAGTCCAATTGCTTTGGATGGAACGGCAGGCACTGAAGAAGGCTAGCGAGCAGAACCGTAGTAATGGCATTGCATTTGCAAACCAAATCTGCAAAGAGTATCGTAGAGAAGGCCGCTTTTTTGATGAAATCCTTGATGGTGCAAAGCAGAGAAGGTGAATCGTTATGGATCTGATTCAATTGAAACTATGCGATATTCAGGGCCGCTTGTTTGAGCTTTCTTTGCAAGCAGGCTATGACAGCGAGGATTTCATGAAGCGGTTCATGCGCTCTAAGGTTGCCCGTGATCTTGATTCAGAGTACAACCGGATGCAGTGGGCGGGAGAAGAATATCTTCTGGAGGAATTTGCAGATGAGTGCCCTCAGACGCAAAAGGGCAATGTCCGGTATGATAGAGAAGTAATGTATTGGACAGGCTACCTTTACCGTTACTGGCATATTCTGACCAACGAACCTAGCAGGGAGATTTATGCGCAGGCTCCGGCAAAGACCATGAACACAAATTATCTGATGTTTCACACCATGGCTCCGGAGCTGGCAATTGAAGACCTGAAAGAGCTGCACCAACAAAAGAAACAATCTAAAAAACAAAAATCGAGAAAACCAGAACAGCAGATTTAGTGCCGGATAAAAACTGCCGTTTGTAGCAGATCTGTAGCAAATTGCTTCGATTTAACGAATCAACGTTCTAAAAAACGAAAAGTCATCATGCATCACACGCAGGGGGTCTGGCGTTCGAGGCCCTAATTCTCAAATTAAAGATTCGTAGTCATACG
>NZ_DAWCVJ010000070.1:0-12805 GCF_052358865.1 Faecalibacterium sp. | reverse complement strand
GGCCTATTTCTGTATGTAGGTAAGCTCAATATCATATCCAAGTTGCGCCAGTATCTGCACAAAAGTCAGTCAATTTTTAGAACTTCGATATATTTTAACTATTTCAGCAAACAAATCGACAGGATTTTCTTCCAAAGCATCGGCAAGCATAATTAGTTTTTCTATACTAATCCAATTCTTTCCGTGTTCTATATTGCAAAGGTGTCGAAGCGAAATCCAATCTTCTGAGCCGAACAATTCGTCACTTCTATTTTAGAAAAATTGTTCAGGGCTTTTGTACTCTGTTCCTAATGACTATCGTTTCTGCTCAAACATTTTTCCTATTTTTGTTAGAGCTTCACTCTGTCTTGCTTTTTCAGCCATATATCTCTCCATTATGCACCATGGTGCATTGTTTATTTTTGAGTATATGATATACTAAAATTGTTCTCAGGGCAACAGCCCTCGAGAAGAAAATATAAGGAGGCCATAAAATGGCAAATTTAAAGTTTAAAGTTGAGGCTCTTCGTACCCTCGCATCCCCTTATCGTAAGGGAGACAAAGATGAAAGCACCTTCGAAACCATTTACTATCTGCTGGTGGATATGAAGGAGCTTCCCTCTAATATTCCTCTCGATGTCAATCCGCGTGAACCAAAGATGACAACCAATGTGGCTCGTAGCTTGCTCACTGCTGTAGTGGAGCCGGAAACTGATTTCTATATCAACAACCGCGGTATCGTCATCGCCGCCAAAACACTAACCTTTAATAGCACTGATTCGGAAGTAACCATTGACATTGGTGATCAGAATGACGAAAACGACAAGTCCCTTTACGGCATTCTTGACGGCGGCCACACCTATACCGCCATCATGCGTAAGCGCGACGAAATTCCTGAAGACATTCGCAAATTTGTTCGTGTTGAAGTCATCACCAATGTGCAGAATATCACGCGCCTCTCCGATGCTCGCAACACGTCGGTTCAGGTTTCTGATATGGCACTATTCAATCTCGACGACAAGTTCGACGATATTAAAGCCTCCATTGCAGGTCAGGCATATGCAGATCTGATTGCTTACAAAGATAATGAGGATAAACCTATTCACGTTTCGGAACTGCTCCGTTTGCTCTACGCCTTTGATATCGACAAATATCCTGATGACAATGCGGCCCCGGTACAGAGCTATTCCGGTAAAACACAGGTATTTAAGCGCTATAAGCAGGCATTTGAATCTCCTTTTTATAAGTCTTTGACCGGGCAAATTCCTCTGCTGGTAGAGCTTTATGATGTTATCGAACGCGAACTTCCTGAAAAGTATAGGGATTATAAGAAGGCGCAGGGCGTTGCAAATCCGCGTTTTGGAAGCGTGAGAGGCATCGAATCTCTTGACACTCCGACAAAAACGGAGTTTCTCGCCACTCCCACAAAGTATTCTGTTTCCAGTGGCTATATCTACCCCATTTTTGGTGCTTTCCGTAGTCTGCTGAAATTTGATGAGGCAACGGGAGCTGTTTCCTGGCTGTTCAATCCCATTGACATCTGGAACGAAGTCGGCACATCCATTGTTCAGAACACCTTTGAGACCTATACTAACCCTCAGCTGGCCGGTAAGGATAAGCAGCTTTGGCTTTCCAACTACAGAATTGTAGAAACCCAGAGTCTCCGCAAACTTCTCGGACGCGGATAAATAGAATAGTATTGAGCAAGAGGCATTGGATCGCATCCGATGCCTCTTTTTGTTGGTCTAAAACGACTCTTTTAATACATTTAATCAACTATACTGCAAGCCTAACTCTCCAGAAATATTGGTAAATCATTGGTAAAACTGAGGTTGAAACACAGAAAGCGCTTGATTTACAAGCGTTTTTTCATGTCCGGCAAATTCTGCCATGGCAGATAAAAAGCACTTTTGTCACATCAAAATATTTCCTTATATCGTATTATTTTGTTTTTTGTACACATGCGTGCAAAATTCAGTTCTGCTTCAAGAACTCCCGCAGCACATCCTCCGGGCGGGGGTATGGTTCGTTACTCTTTCCATCCTCATTTCCCAAGATATTTTTCCAGAAGCACCAGTTGGACGTCCTCAATGCCATTGAACACCGTCGGGACAATTCCAATTTCCGTATAACCGTGTTTTTTGTACATGGCACGTGCCACCGCATTCCGGGCGCTTTTTCGTGTGCGTCTTGATATATTCCGCACTTTCCAGTTCCTTTTCATAAAGATGTTCCATACCGTTCTCTCCTTTTCCCAAAAAATTCGATATACTCTCTGGGTTCAGTATATCGGATTTTTCAGGCCGATGCAAGACACCCTCCATCGAGTCTTATTAAAAACCAAGGAGCAGATACTTCACATCACGAGTGTGTTGTATCTGCTCCTTGGTTCTTCGAATGTCTTATCTCTGGCCGATGTTCCACCGAAACAGCTCATATCCTTCCCGGATATCTTCCGGCAGACGTTTCAAAGTCTCGTCCCGCAGTTCCTGCGGCATCCCGTAAAAAGCTTCGGCAATGCCGCAGGTGATGCAGGCAAGGGTGTCGCTGTCGCCGCCCAGAGAGACCGCATTGCGAAGTACATCCCTTTATATCAAGTTTCGCCTTTGAAATCAGAGAGAATCATAGTATTGATGTATTTTCTCGGCCATCAGTTCCCGACGCCTTTGTAGAAAATCCTGATAGTCGCCAATCTCCATGCTTTCAAATCCGTCTGGAATACAATTCTGTTTAAGATTTTCAGCCAGCCTATCTTGTTCTATGATTCCACCATAAACAGGCTTTTTCGTATTGCATTGCCCTATCACTTCAGTCATATAGTGGGCTGGCGAACTATCTTTAATTTTAATGTTGATTTCCTGTTGAATAAAAGCATAATTCGCAATTTGATTGTATTGTGCTTGCACAATTCCATTTTTTATCAAGTAATTTTTCGGGAACAAATGGTGAATATCGCCTCTGTTTTCCAGCATGGACTCAATATCAATTTCCATCGACAAAAAGCCTTTATCGTGTGCCTTGACCTGTGCCACAAGGAACATATTAAAATATGGACTGCTCGCAACCGATGTGTTCAGCCGTTGAACAAGATTTACCTTCCAGTACGCCTCAGATAATTCGCCCGACTCTGTGATATTCAGGTACTGCATCGGATCATCATAAGCAAAGAATCTCTTAATGTCGTAATCAAATGCAGACTCTGGCGAGCCAGAAGAATATCTTCCCGTCAAAATAGACAAAGCCAGCCACTTGCGTACAATCTTTTCAATTTGATTACTATCCACTTTTCGTTCACGAAGTGCAAGAAAAAGCGCATAGCCAAAGTTCAAAACATTTTGTGAACGAATCAGCGATTTTATCACAATTCCCGCTGATCGCACAATCATCAAATACCGTTCGTAATTTGTCTGATTCACCGCTTGCAGAACTGCCTCATGTAATTGATTGAACGACCTTTCTTCTATTTCGATCTTAAATTCACGCGTTTCAAAATCTCGACCTGAAAGCAAGCTAACCAAATCTGCTAGCTTTCCTCGCTTGAATTTATATGTAAATGCAACACGAAGAATATCCGTATAACATGTGCGATAAATCGGTGCATTCTTTGCAGCTGCCCACTTTATAGCTTCGAATTCCGGTCTCGCCGCAAATTCAGCATCATTTTTCTTGATTTCTTTCAAATCCTCCGGAGACTCCAACAAATGACAGAAGTAATCAATCGTTTTTCGGGTCACATTTCCATTATATATTTCATTCGAAGAAATCTTAGACATTGCAAAATCTGCTTGCGACAGAACCACACCCTTAGAATTGATTCGAATAAAAATTTCCGTTACACTGTCAATATCCAAATCTTCTGCCAGCGTAATAACACCAATGCTATTATTTTGTATTGCCCTCAACCGATTGATTGTGTCATTGATTTCCTGTGCTTTGTCCATAATTCCGTTTTTCTGGCAATATTCCATCACAAAAGAAAAAGAACCAAAGGACACATCCAGCACTTTTGCAATATCCGGAATCCATTTACTGCTTTTTTGATTTGCGGAATTTGCCACTTCAAATATTTCGTCAATGGGGTTAAACGCAATACAGACCCGTTTCCATTTATAGTGGCTGTCTAAAACCTCCTGTCCCACAATTGCAGCCGCCATAGCAGTAATACGCTGTTGCCCGTCGATCAGAACTTTTTTCCCTATTGCAACTGTTCCGTCTTTCAACTTTACACTTGGATTTTGCCATACGATAATATATCCAACCGGAAAGCCCTTATAGAGCGAATCCATCAAATCACGCACTTGCGTTGCGTCCCATACAAATGGACGTTGCATTTCCGGAATCGCAATATTACCGGATTTTATATCCGCCAAAAGCACATCCACCGTATAATTATTCACGCTATATCGTGCCATAGTCAAATTCCTTTCTGTTGTATCATCCTGGAATTCTATCTAAAGTTGTTTTCATACAAAGCGTTATTAAATTTTGTTTAATCTTATCACATCCGATGGGGCGGCGCAAGTGCCGCTCTTGTTTCCTGCCCGCGCAGCTATTATAATAATAGGTACCGAAAGAAGGTGAGCTTCCTGCACGACATCTGGAATCCATGGCACGGCTGCGTCAAGTGCAGCGAGGGCTGCCAGAACTGCTACATGTATTTTCTCGACCGGATGCGGGACCAGAACGGAGCCGAGATCTACAAAACGAAAAGCGGCTTTTCCTATCCGCTCCAGAAAGACCGCACCGGACACTACAAAATCCAGAGTGGTGAGCAGATTCGGGTCTGCATGACCTCGGATTTCTTCTTGGAAGAAGCCGACCCGTGGCGGGCTGAGGCGTGGGACATCATGCGCCAGCGCAGCGATGTGGTGTTTTTTCTGCTCACCAAACGGCCGCAGCGGGTACGGGAGTGCCTGCCGCCGGACTGGGGCAGCGGATGGGACAACATCTTTTTCAACGTCACCTGCGAAAACCAGCGCCGCGCCGATGAGCGCATCCCCATCCTGTTTGACCTGCCCTTCAAGCACAAGGGCATTATGTGCGCGCCCTTCATCGGGCCAGTAAGCATCCGGCAGTACCTTTCCGCTGGGCAGATCGAGCAGGTCATCTGCGGCGGCGAAAACTACGATGGTGCCCGCCCCTGCAATTTTGATTGGGTCAAATCGCTCCGGCAGGAATGTGTGGATGTCAACGTAACATTCTGCTTTATCGAGACTGGCACTGTGTTCATCAAAGACGGTAAACGCTACCACCTGCCCAGCAAGCAGCTGCAAAGCCGGATGGCTTATAAATCCGGTATGAACTTTCAGGGAAGGCCCATTCATTTTGACCTCGTGGACGACTGGGGCTACCCCATCCCGCAGGAAGATCTCTATGTGCCCCATTTCCGCGCAAACTGCGAGACCTGCGGCAGCAAGTTAATCTGCAACGGCTGCAGCGATTGCGGAAAATGCTTATAAAATAAAGGAGTTCTATGAAGAACCAGAAGAAAAAATCGTTTCCCCGCAGAGTGTTCCTCTGCCTGCTGGCTGTTTTGCTGGCCGTCTGCATCGCATTCGGCATTTACGTCAGCGACTACTACCACACAGACCCCGCCGCCGAGGATGCGTTGGTGTCGGACCGCTTCGTGAGCGTCACCGAGCAGAACGGCAACTGGGTCTTTGCGCCGGAATCTCCCACCGCCGGGCTGATCTTCTATCCGGGCGGCAAGGTGGAAAACACCGCCTATGCTCCCCTCCTGCACGACCTTGCCGAGGACGGCATTCTGTGCGTGCTGGTAAAGATGCCCTGCAATCTGGCCGTACTGGATAGGAACGCGGCAGACGGCATCCCGGAACGTTTTTCCGATATCACCGACTGGTACATCGGCGGGCACTCGCTGGGCGGTGCGCTGGCGGCATGGATGAATCTTCAGTAAAAAGCAAAATATCCCGGCCATTTTCCTGTATGTCACAGGAGAATGGCCGGGACTATTTTTATTATTCCGCGAACCAGCACTCAATACAAATGGAACTTATGGCTGATCTGGTGTGCAATTTCATCCGGCAGCGGGCGGAAACCGATGCAGGTCAGGGTCATGCCTTCTCCGTTTTCATCAAATTCTTCCGGCTCCAGCTCGGTGTGGCAGGCATCCCGGATAAGGAAGAAGTCTTTGTTTTCCACAAGGCCCAATTCCTCGGCAATTGTCTTTGCTTTCAGCAGTTGATTGCGGTTCTTTGCTCCGCAGATAGTTTTAGTAAAAGAGCCATCGAACCATTCTTCATAGGTTGCTTTCTCCAACATGATTTCTGCCCGATAGCCGGTAATTTCTCCGTCTTTCTCGATGGGTTCCACGCCCTGTCCCATGCCGATGGGGTCGGTGAGGAACGCCAGCGAAGCGTGGCAGCACTGCGCCGCCAGCTTGCCAGGCGACATCTGCAGATCTTTTCGTGCAATGATGAGTTGACGCATTTTTTCTCCTTCTTACGACAGCTTGATCTTCAAATCTGCCAGCAGATTCACCGCTTCCGGCAGGGAAAATTTCGCATCCTTCAGGCGGCTGCCCAGAATGTCCACCTTATAACCGGCGGCATCCCGGAAATTCGCCTTGCTCAGGTCACACTGGTAGAATTCCGTTTCGTGAAGTTCCACGCCCTTGAAATTCGCCAGCTGCATTTCGCATTTGGCAAACATGGAGCCGACAATTTCGTTGCCATCCGAAAAGTCGAAGCGGTTGAAGTTCATTTCGGTGAAGGTGTTATATTTCAGACTGCACTCTTTCAGCGTGTGGATAGGGTCCGGGAAGGCACCGTTGGACATCAGCGGTGCCCACTCAATTTCATTCAGGCGGCAGTCCTCAAAATCCAGCGACTGCACCGAAGAATGGGTGCTGCGCAGACCTGTGATCTCACACCGCACGAATTTGCACTCGTTCAGCGTGGTATGATCCAGCCCGCATTTTGTAAAGGAACAGTCCACAAATGCGCAGTCCGCAAAATCGCAGCTTTCAAAGACTTCCCCGGTAAACGACAGGCCCGTAAATCGTTCGCCCTCACAATAACGCTCCGTCATGAAATTCTCCTATCAGCGCAGTTCTTCCAGTAGAGCCGTGCAGCCTTCCAGCACATCCTGCCAGGTAGCTTCAAAGTCCCCGGTATACCATGGGTCGGCCACATCGCCGGGGCGGCGGGTATGATCCATCAGCAGAGACACCTTATGCTCCGGGTCACCACCTACGAAGCGCGCCATATTGCGCAGGTTGTTGTAATCCATGGCGATCAGGTAATCGTAGGTTTCGTAATCCCGCCGGGTCATCTGCCGGGCGGTTTTACCCTCGCAGGAGATGCCGTGCTCGGCCAGCTTCCGCCGGGCGGGCGGATAGACCGGGTTGCCGATCTCCTCGGTGCTGGTGGCGGCGGATGCGATTTCAAGCTGGTCAGAAAGCCCAGCTTTGGCCACAAGGTCTTTCATTACAAATTCGGCCATTGGGCTGCGGCAAATGTTCCCATGGCAGATGAATAGTATTTTTATCATATTCTTATAACTCCGTTTTTGCTTTGTATTTCTTCTCAAAATCCTGATATTACAGGGTTTTTCACATTTCCGGGAATCTTTGAGATTTCCGCTGTTTTCGGATTATCTTCTCAAATCTTCCCGTATTTTCTCATGTTTTTCTCTGCAATATTGGTAAATTCATTGGTAAAACTCGGAGCTTTACCAATGAGTTATTTATGATGTTGCTACTCGAAGAAGTTCCTCTTTCGCATCATCAAATTTTACATGTGTGTAGGTGTTCAACGTAACACTGATGTCTGCATGACCCATGATATACTGTAATGTCTTTGGATTCATTCCAGATTTTGCCATATTGGAGCAGAATGTGTGTCTGCATACATGGGGAGTCACTTTCGGCATCTGGACACGATAAATTTTGTTGTACTTCTCGATGATATGCTCCATGTATTTCTCCCAATGAAGGGCAACCATCGGCTTATCGTTCTTGTCAAGAAACAAGAATCCAACATATCCATCCACCATCGGCTCTGTTTTTGGAGGCGTCCGGTTGGCAATAATCCTGCGAAAGCATTTCTCCACTTCTTCCGTCATAGGCACATAACGAACGCCGCTTTCTGTCTTGGGTTCCTGAATCACATACTGCATCTGCGATGTCCGCTGTAACTGATGGTCAACTCTGATGCGACTGTTGCCAAATTCAATATCTGAGATCGTCAGTCCGCAAAATTCCGAAATACGGAGTCCTGTATGAAAGAGAATAAAGATTGCATCGTAGTATCGGCTGAAATGTTTATCGTCCTTGATGAACTTCAGCAAATCCCGTTCCTGTTTCCTTGTGATAGCTTCCCTCGTTACCGAATCATTGACCACCACGGATGCCAGTTCAAAACCAAACGGATTTTTACGAATCAGGTCATCGTCTACCGCCATCTGAAAAGCTGGTCTCAGTACACCACGGATAGAGTGGATGGAACTGTAACCACGACCATCTACCTGTTGGAGTTTAATCAACCACGCCTTTGCATCCGACAGACGCACCTTGTCAATTCTCTGACCACCAAATGCTTCTTTTTTGAGGATGTTGATAACCGTCTTATACCCGGCAACGGTGTTATGGCGAACGCCGGTTTTCAGGGAAACATACTTCTCTACCAGCTCCAATACCGTATAGTTGCCGCCATTGGTTACGATATGATCGAACAAATCAGCTTCTATCTGCTTCTCTTTTTCTCGCAGCGAAGGTTCTCTCTTTTTCCCCTTTGGTGCAGGATCGTTCTTGTCCAGCCGCCAGCTATATACGTTTTTCTCTTTCCCATCCTCATCAATATAGCGGAATCTGTACCTCCCATCTGCCCGCTGATATTCACCTTCACGTAAGATACGATTGCGATTATCTCGTCTTTTTTCACTCATTGAAATCTCTCCTTTAAGAACAAGGAGAGCCAGACTTGCTGGTCTTATTCTACCACAAATCCGGCTCTCCGTATAGTTATGCCATTTGATTTCGGAATTTCTGTTAAGCATTTCTAATGCCATTTATACGGTCGTTGCCTGATCGAGATAGCGTTCAAATTTTTCACGCTTAATCAAGGCTCGATTGCCATTCATAACATAAAAGCCCTCGTTCGGATGCTCATCAATCAGCATTCTCAGTTTTCCTTCGCCAATATGATAATACCTGGCAGCTTCCTCAATGGTAAGCGTATATCTACGCCACACCGGAATATCCGAGTAATTTTTTCCTTCAACATTCATCTTATTATTCGCCATAGGCAGTTATCCTCCATACATGAAAATAGCCAGACAGAGGGTGTCGGCAACGAAGTCCGGCAGCGGGCTTCAAAAGACCTTGCAAACAATCTCAATCTGGCGATGGTTACTATTTATACTTTTCTTTTATTTTTCTGTTGTTTTGGTTGTTATAAGGGAGAAAAGCCCGGAAATAAGGGGTTTTCCCCGGCAACCGGCTCGGCAACGGGATAGCAACAGGGGGTGCAACGGGCGGTCATTTTCAGAATGGAAGCTCCATCTGTTCTGTGACCTCCACAAAACCATCCATCGTTTTTTCAGACGGGTTGCCGGAGTCCGTTGCCGGGTTTTCACGCTCCCAGCCCTTTTGTCTGCCATATTCGGAAAACATTCTTGGGTTCGGGAAGTACCGCCAGCCGGTAATGCACTGGTTCATAATCTCGTTGATTTCCCGGATTTCCCATTGCTTCGGCTCGTCAAAGGTATGGTTCAAGGCTTCCTTGTAAAGCTGCTTGGAACAGACCATGCTCCCGGTGTACTTATCAAGATACGCCTGTATCATTCCGGCTTTGGTGTCCTCCGGCATAAAATCCCGCTGGTGTTCTTTGAGATACCGTTGCATGGTGGGGCTGAAAGCCAGCTTGAACCTGCCGCTTCGGTAAATCTCCATAGCTTCTGCCCACATCTGCTCGATATAGGCTCTGGAAGCAGCTTCGTCCTCCAAAATGTGAACCTCGGCTTGCTCCGGGTACACCATGACGGGGATAAAGCGGCGGTTGCCGGAACGGTCAAGGGGCAGGAAGTCAAGGGCATTGGAAGTGCCGCCAAACACGCACTGACGGGGGCGGTCTGCCGGGTGGGTTTCATAGGGTATCTTGTAAACTTCTTTCTGCCGGCTTAAAAATGACTTGATTTCCTCAATGCTCTTGGCGTTGGCGGTTGCCATCATTTCCGACATTTCGATAATCCAGTGACCTTGCAGCTTGCGGTACACATTGTCATCGTCCAGTTTCCGCAAATCATCGGAGAACCACTCGTCCCGGACTGCCAGCAGACGGAAGAAGGTGGACTTGCCAGCCCCCTGACCGCCTACCAGACAGAGCATGATTTCAAACTTACACCCCGGCTGAAAGGCTCGTGAGATTGCACCCAGCAGGAACAGCTTCAACGCTTCATAGGTGTAATCGTCTGCGTCAGCCCCCAGAAAGTGCCGCAGACAGAAACGGATTCGTTCTGTCCCGTCCCACACAAGGGCACTTAGGTAGTCCCGGATGGGATGGTACTTGTTTTCATTCGCCACAATCCCGATGGCGTTATCAATCTTTTTCTCATTGGTAAGCCCGTAGGTTTCTTCCAGATAGAGAAGCAGATACTTCATGTCCGTATCGTTCAGGGCGGTGCTTTCTCTGTGGAAGCCGATGGGCTTTATGATGTCCTTGCGGTCAGTTAGGATGTTGTATGCGATAGCCCCGGAAAGCAGAGGGTCACGCTGGAATACGGTCAGGCAGTTCCGGATGCTCTGACGGACACCGCCTTTCTCGGTGGTTTCCAGCCCCGCCTTGATTTCCTCAATGCTCTGGGGCGGCTGCATGGCGTTCATGGTGTTTTTTAGTTCTTGCTGCGTCTGCGGCTGCAAGCTCTGCCATTCGCTGTTCAAGCTGTATCACATCCTTTCCGTAGTCCGTAATCAAAGCCGCTTTTTCCTCTGTCTCCCCGAACAGCAGCACATCCAGCAGATATTCCACTTGGTCTTGCTTCTGTAAGGCTTCCGCAAACCGGGGATGAAAGGCTTCCTCCGGGGAGTGCGGGGCGTAGTCCGTTCTCCATGCCATAAGCAAGTGAAGATAATCGGTAAGAATACGGAAGCAGCGGTTTTTTGCTTCCTGAAACTGTTCCTCCGGGGATTTCTGCCGGGGCTTGGGCTTTTTTGCCTTTCCCGGCGGTTTCCAGTCCTCATAGGAAAGCCCGAAGTCCTGTGCCAGCTGTACGGCGGCTTCTTTCTTTCCCAGCCCATACAGGGCGGCGGCAAAATCAATCACATCCCCATCCGCACCGCAGCCGAAGCAGTGGTAACGCCGATCCAGCTTCATGCTTGGGGTTTTATCGTTATGGAACGGGCAGCAAGCCATCCCGTTCCGACCTACATGGATTCCATAATGCTCCGCAGCCTGTCTTGTTGTGACGGACTGCTTCACAGCTTCAAATACATTCAAATCTATCCCTCCTTGAAAATAAGAAAAGCACCTGACATTCTCTGATTGAAAATGGCAAGTGCCTGTTAAAGTTCCATATCCTGTTGTTTGTGTTTCGTCTGTGCCGGGACAGTTCTTTGTGCTTTTTTCTCGTCAGCCTTATCCTGCAAGACTTCTTTGATAGGCTGTTTCTTGGGCGGCTCTTTGCTTTCTTCTGTGCCGGGGGTGGCTTTCCGTACCCAGTAGCGGATGTCCCGCAGCTTCTTCAAATCCTCCTGTACCTCGGTCAGCGGTGTTTTCAGGGCTGCAATTTCTTCCAGAAGCGTTTCCTGCTCCTCTTGCAGCTTCTTTTGGGTGCTGTCCTTATCGTCCGGGTGCTTGGCAAGGTAGGCGGCGGCTTTCGCATACCGGGCAACCTCCGGGTGTTCCTGTTTGAATTTCTCCTTTGTTTTCTTAAAAAATATCTTCTGGTACTTCTCATAGACAGGCTTACATTCCTTGCAGTCTGTCCGGCTGGCAAGAATCCCGTCAATCACTTTGCTTCGGGCTTCCTTTGGCTTCATCTGATTGCGGTAATCGGCGGCTGATTTCCCGGACGCTTCCAGAAACGCTTCTAAGTCCTCCACAGTGGAAAGTCCCTTTTGCTGAAGATAAGACAGGGCTTCGCTGACTGCCTTTAAGTCCTGTGAAGTTCCCCGGTTCTGTCCAGCTCTCGTCCAGCTTTTCCGTTCTTCCTTTCGTATCTCCATATACTTCATCAGAAGATTTGGAAGAAGTGTTGCTTCCTCCGCCGCCTTTTGTGCAAGCAGCTCTTTCCGTTTTTCGCCCAGCTCGGTAATCCAGCCTTTGAGGTTTTGGATAAGCTGCCGGATGGACTTCATCAGATTGTTGGCAGCTCTGATTTCCCGGTTCAGGTTGCCGATATTCGTCTGGATACCCCGCTTTTCCATCTGCCGGACAGCAGCCCCCTCATGGACAGTAGGGACTATATCAAGCCCCTGTCTGGCATAGGAACGCAAGTCCACACGCTCCGGTCGGTCATTGGCTTCCAGATAGCGGTTCTGGATGACCTCCCATTCATGCCGCCAGATTTCGCAATACTTCTGGTCGTTCCAGTCCACCGTATCTTCTTTGTGGCTTTTCCACCTGCCGGATGGCAGCTTTATTCGTTCCCTGTTTTCATCAAGGTCATAAACCTTGCGGCTCTTGGGAAGCCATTTTCCATGTTCGTCCATTGCCCTCATAGTGAGCAGGACATGGGCGTGAGGATTGTGTCCCGGCGGGTGGGGGTCATGGATGGCAAAATCAGCAATCATGCCTTTGGAAACAAACTGTTGCTGGCAGAACTCCCGGAGAAGGACAGCGTACTGGTCGGCCGGTATCTCTCTGGG
>NZ_DAWCVJ010000069.1:0-12865 GCF_052358865.1 Faecalibacterium sp. | reverse complement strand
GTACATATACAGCCCACGGATGCGCTTCTGGCTCTCCTGCTGGAAGGCGTCGGCGGTGGGGGCGTAGTCGGTGTACTTGTAGCCGAACAGCTCGTCGGAGATCTCGCCGGTCAGCAGCACCCGGACGTCGGTCTGCTCGTGGATGGCCTTGCAGAGCAGATACATTCCCATGCTGGCGCGGATGGTGGTGATGTCCCATGTGCCCAGCAGCCGGATGACCTCCTCAAGGTTCTGGATGACGATGTCCCGGTTGATGATGATCTCGTGGTGCTCGCTGCCCAGATACTCGGCGGTCTGGCGGGCATATTTCAGGTCGATGGCGTCGGTGTCCATGCCGATGGCGAAGGTGCGGATGGGCTTGCCCAGCTTTTTGGCGGCGATGGAGCAGACCAGCGAGGAGTCGAGGCCGCCCGAAAGCAGGAAGCCGACGGGGGCATCGGCGTCCAGACGCTTTTCCACGCCGGCAATGAGCTTTTCGCGGATGTTGGTCAGGATGGTGTCCATGTCGTCCTGCATGGGGGCGGGCACGTCGGCGATGTCCTCGTAGCGGACGAAGCGGCCGTCGCAGTAGTAGCTGCCGATGGGGAAGGGGCGGATGTCGTCGCACCAGCCGATGAGGTTCTGCATCTCGGAGGCAAAGGCGATCTTGTGGCTGGACTTGGAGTAGCCGTAGAACAGTGGGCGGATGCCGATGGGGTCGCGGGCCGCGATGAGGCGGTCCTTGCGGGAGTCGTACATGATAAGGGCAAACTCGGAGTCCATGTGGCGGAACATATCCAGACCGTACTCATAATAGAGCGGCAGCAGGATCTCGCAGTCGCAGTCGGAGTGGAACTTATAGCCCCGGCGCTTCAGGATCTCCTTCTCAAAGCGGAAGCCGTACAGCTCGCCGTTGCAGACCACGCAGTCGGCCCCGCGGTAGAAGGGCTGCATCCCCTCCGGGGTCAGGCCCATGATGGCCAGACGGCCAAAGCCCATCAGGCCGAAAGGCCCCTCCACGACCCGCTGGTCGTCCGGCCCGCGGGAGACGGTGCGCATCAGGTATTCTTTGAATTTGTCGGCACTGATATCGTGCCCGGTATAGCCGATCACACAGCACATATTTCTTACCCCTCTTATGTTGTTTTTTGACTTCTCCGTTACGCCTGCGAAGCTTTCCCTTCTTCGTCCCGGCGGGGAGGCGGATAAAATAAAAAATACGGCAGCAAACGTCCTGTTGCTAGGACGAATGCTGCCGTATCCGTGGTGCCACCTAAATTACCGGCAGAGCCTGCCAGTCACTTTGTGCGCTCTCCCCGTTGAAAGCACTGCCGCGATAACGAGCGGCGCACGTCTGCCCCTACTGCCCGCAGCGCCACAGCACCCGGGGGTTCAGGGGGAAGCTCACGGGGGTTCGTTCAGGCCCGGCCATCTGCGCGGCTCACACCTGCCCGCACTCTCTGGAAGAGGGCGCTTGGGCCTTACTTTTCCCGTTCAACGCTTTTCTTGCGAGAATTGTATCACTGCTTTTTCTCCGTGTCAACCTCTGCGCAGCAATTTTTACAGGTTTGTGCAGCCTGCCCGTCCTGAGCCTCGTTTGCGGCGCAGCTGCGGCACATACCATACAAAACGCTGCCCTCGCATTGCAGGGTGAAGCCGTGCTCGGCCATCAGGTGGGCGCGCACCTCGTCCATGAAGTGGCAGTCCAGATGATAGATGCGCCCGCACCGCACGCATTTGAGGTGCAGGTGCTCCCGGCAGTGGCGGCCCTCGTCCACATACTGGAACACGGCCTTTTCGCCCTTGTCGGCCACATATTTCATCACCCGCTGCTCTCCGGCCAGCTTGTCCAGATAGCGGTAGACGGTGGTGGGGTTGGGGCTGGCCCCTTCGGCCTCCAGATGCTCGAGGATGTTGGAGGCGCTGACCGCGTGCTGGCGGTTGCGGATGAGATAATCTAAGATGAGCTGGCGGGTCTTGGTGTTGTAGCCGTCGCTTCGTGCCATGATGCAGATCCCTTCTTTCTCTTTGTAGTGTATCACATTTTATCCTTCGATGCAAAACAACAGGGAGATTCGGACAATAAGCACAAAAACTGTTGTGAAATATGTGCAAAAATGAGGAATGATATTTAGGCAAAACAGAAATCAAGCCAAACTTAGGCGGAAACTCTTGTAAAAAATGTCCTATTGTGTGATAATAAAATCGAGAGAATAGTTGGATTGTTTCAGGGATACAAGCAGCACCGGAAGACCGCGTGTGGAACGTCCAGCAGGAAATGATTGGAGAAGAGGAAGATGAAAGAGACGGAAACACAGGCAAAGCTGAGCCTGAAGCTGCAGGCGTATCAGTACCTGAAGACCAAGATCCTCAACTGTGAGTACCGCCCGAACGAGTTCCTGAACGAGCAGAAGCTCTGCGCGGAGATGGGCAACATCAGCCGCACCCCCATGCGGGACGCGCTGGGGCGTCTGGAACAGGAGGGCCTGATCACCATCCTGCCCAAGAAGGGCCTGATGGTGTCGGGCATCACCGAGGAGGACGTACACAGCATGTTCGAGATGCGTCTGCTGGTGGAGCCTTATGCCCTGCGCACCTATGGCGCAGACATCCCCCACGGGGAGCTGGAGCACTTTGTCCAGATGATGCACGACCCGGACATCATCGACGACTTCTGCAAGGCGGACGATGACTTCCACGAGCTGCTCATGAGCACCCTGCCCAACAAGTATATGCGCTCGGCCTATGACCGCATCACCGGCCTCAACACCCGGTTCCGCATCATGACCGGCAAGGTGAGCATGATCAACCGGGAGCAGACCTGCGAGGAGCATCTGGAGATCCTCGAGCCTGCCCTGAAGGGCGACTGGAACACCGCCGCCGACGCCCTCCAGAAGCATCTGGAGATCGCCCGCGACAAGGCCGAGGGCGTCATCAAGGTCATCCGGCTGTGGTAAGAAGATAACAACAAAAGACCTCTCTGTATCGAATGGTGCGGGGAGGTCTTTTTTCACGCAGGAAGGGAAAATGGTTGAAAACGATCCCCCGGAACCGATATAATGGGGACAGTTCAAATGTGAGGTCTGACAAAATGCAAAACAACACACTTTCCCGCCCGGGCTTTTCCCTCAGCGGCACGGCGCTGAAACGCATTGCCTGCCTGTCCATGCTCATCGACCACATCGGCGCGGCCCTGCTGGAAAACGGCCTGTTCCGGCAGAATGCCGTCTGGCAGGGCGGCGTCCGGCTGGATTTTGTGATGCGGATGGCGGGGCGGCTGGCCTTTCCCATCTACTGCTTCCTGCTGGTGGAGGGGTTCGTGCACACCCACGACTTCCGGAAATACGCCCTGCGGATGCTGGGCTTTGCCCTCCTCAGTGAGTTCCCCTTCGACTGGGCCTTCTTCTCCGGGGTCTGGTGGGGGCATCAGAACGTCTATTTCACCCTGCTGCTGGGCCTGCTGGCCATGAAGGCGCTGGACACCTTCCGGACTGGGGAGGGGACGCCGGATGCCCGGGGCATCCTCTGCGCGGCAGCCTGCACCGGGGCGGCGGCGCTGCTCCGCTGCGACTACGACGTGATGGGGATGGCCCTCATCCTCGCCCTCTATCTGACGCGGAAAGACCGGGCGGCCCAGTGCATCGCGGGCGCAGTCTTCACCCTCTTCGAGCCGGTGGCCCCGCTGGCCTTCGGGCTGGTGTGGTTTTATAGCGGCGAGCGGGGCAGCTGCTCAAGGGCCGAACAGTGGGCGTTCTACTGGTTCTACCCGGTGCATCTTTCGGTACTGGCGGCAGCAGTGGCCCTGGCCTTTCCAGGCTAAAGACCGGTAAAGAAAATTTTTTTCACCATTTTTGGGGTCCAAAAGGCGGTTTTGTAGAGAAAAAACAAAATCATTGCGCAATACAGCGTTGGATATATGGACTTTTGAGGGAAAAACATGAAAATAACATGGAAATCAGGGCAAAAACTATGGCTTTTCTGTTTTGAATGTGTTAATATATTGTTACGGAAGTTCGGCGGTGTGCAACCGGCACCGCCGCTGAAAAACAACATTCTTATTAAGGAGGAATGTGCTTTATGATGAAGTATCTCCAGAAACTGGGCAAAGCACTGATGCTCCCCGTTGCAGTGCTGCCGATCTGCGGCATCCTGATGGGCATCGGTTACGCTCTGGCCCCCGCCGTTATGGGTGCTGAGGGTGCAACCTCTGGCGCAGCATACACCATTGGCTTCCTGCTCATCAAGGCAGGCGGCGCTCTGATCGATAACATGGCATGGCTGTTTGCCATCGGCGCTGCTGTGGGCCTGGCCGACAACGACGGCACCGCAGGTCTGGCCGGTCTGGTCAGCTTCCTGATGATGCAGCAGCTGCTGAACCCCGGCGTGGTCGGCATGGTGCGTCATCTGGAAGAGGGCACCGCTACCTACATCGCATTCCAGAAGGTCGCCGGCAACTCCTTTATCGGCATTCTGGCTGCAGTTGTGGGCGCTGCCTGCTACAATAAGTTCAAGGATACCCAGATGCCCGACTGGCTGGCATTCTTCAGCGGCAAGCGCTTTGTTGCTATCGCTACCGGCCTGGTCTCCATCCTGGTCTCCGTGGTTCTGCTGTTCGTCTGGCCCGTCATCTTTGATGCTCTGGTCGCCATCGGCACCGCCATCGCCGGCATGGGCGGCATCGGCGCCGGCATTTACGCTTTCCTGAACCGTCTGCTCATCCCCACCGGCCTGCATCACGCTCTGAACAACGTGTTCTGGTTCGATACCATCGGCCTGGGCGACCTGAACCACTTCTGGGCAGGCGACGTCACCGGTCAGAACGGTGTCACCTGGAGCCTGGGTATGTACATGTCCGGCTTCTTCCCCTGCATGATGTTCGGTATTGCCGGTGCTGCTCTGGCAATGGTCAAGACCGCTAAGAACAAGAAGGCTGCCATTGGTCTGGTGGTTTCCGCTGCCATCTGCGCCTTCGTCTGCGGCGTCACTGAGCCCTTCGAGTTCGGCTTCATGTTCCTGTGCTTCCCCCTGTACGTTGTGTACTCTGCCCTGTACGGCATCTTCACCATCATCACCTACTACTCCGGTTTCCGTGCTGGCTTCTGCTTCTCTGCAGGCGCTACCGATCTGGTGTTCTCCGCTTCCCTGCCCGCAGCTGCTAAGACTTGGATGATCATTCCTCTGGGCATCGCTGCATTCGTGGTGTTCTACGCAGTGTTCTACTTCGCCATCACCAAGTTCGACCTGAAGACCCCCGGCCGTGAGGATGACGACGAAGAGGCTGAGAAGAAGGTCACCCTGGCCAACAACAACTACACCGAAGTCGCTTCCGCTGTTCTGGCAGCCGTGGGCGGCAAGGAGAACGTGAAGGACGTTGGCTACTGCGCAACCCGCCTGCGTTTCGAGGTCCTGGACAACGCTAAGGTGGACGAGAAGGCTGTGAAGGCTGCCGGTGCTGCCGGTGTCATCCGCCCCAGCAAGAACGCCTGCCAGGTCATCATCGGCACCAAGGTCCAGTTCGTGTACGACGAGCTGAAGAAGATGCTGTGATTCTGCTGACATTCTGAGTTGGATCCCGGGCATGGGAGGACGGTTGACCCCCTGCCCATAAAAAAGGCCGCCGAGGGCGGGCGTTTATGCCCTGCTTTCGGCGGCTTGTTTTGTTCACAAAAAAGCGTATCTTCCCCCAGAAAACCGTGTTATACTAGTGGTACGATAAAAATCAGGAGGTCTATCTTATGAAGATCATTCGTGCAAAAGATTACAAGGATATGTCCCGCAAGGCGGCAAACATCATCTCCGCGCAGGTCATCATGAAACCGAACTGTGTGCTGGGTCTGGCGACCGGCGGCACCCCTGTGGGCGCATACGCACAGCTGGTGGAGTGGTATAACAAGGGCGACCTCGACTTCTCCGAAGTGACCACCGTCAACCTCGACGAGTACCGCGGCCTGCCCAAAGAGCATCCCGAGAGCTATTGGAGCTTCATGCACAAGAACCTGTTCGACCATGTGAACATCCGCCCCGAGGCCATCCATCTGCCCGACGGCACCAACCCCGACGCGGCCGACGCCTGCGCCAAGTACAACGACATCATCCACAGCGTGGGCGGCATCGACCTGCAGCTGCTGGGCCTCGGCCCCAACGGCCACATCGGCTTCAACGAGCCGGGTGAGGCCTTCGAGCTGGAGACCCACTGTGTGGACCTGACCGAGGCCACCATCGAGGCCAACAAGCGCTTCTTTGACGGCAACGAGGACCTTGTGCCGAAGCAGGCCTACACCATGGGCATCAAGACCATCATGCAGGCTCGCAAGGTGCTGGTGGTGGCCAACGGTCTGGCAAAGGCCAAGGCCGTCAAGGCTGTCGTTTCCGGCCCCGTCACCCCCGAATGCCCGGGATCCATCCTGCAGATGCACCCCGACTGCATCCTCGTGGCCGATGAAGAGGCCCTGAGCCTGCTGTAAGGCCCGAAGGAACGCATGGACGAAAACGAAAAGAAAGAGCCGGAGCCGGACAAAAAAGACCGCAGCTTCCTTGCTGTGGCGGGCGGAGCCATCCTGCTTCTGGCTATCCTGTACTTCATCAAGCTTCTCTGAGAACAATAAAAATGCCGCTGTGCAGCGTTGAACTGCACGGCGGCATTTTTTATAATACGATGCTCAGACGTTCTCGGTCAGGAACTTCTCCACAGCCTCGATGGCAGCTGCCTCGTCTTCGCCCTCGGCGGTGACGGTGATGGTCTCGCCCTGACGGATGCCCATGCCCATCACGGCCATCAGCTTGCGCATATCGCAGGTCTTGCCGTTCTTTTCGAGGGTGATGGTGCTGGTATACTGCTTGGCCAGCTTGACCAGCAGGCCGGCAGGGCGTGCGTGGACGCCAAGTGCATCTTTGATGGTATACTGGAACTGTTTCATGGCTCATAGTCTCCTTGTTGGATAAAAGGGGGATTCGGGTCGTTCAAAAAATCAGACAGCGCTCTCGTAGGCCAGCATGAACTGCACGATGCCGTCCATTGCCAGCTCACGGGGGTCGAGCTTCAGCTTGCCCTCGCGGATCTTGGCGTAGCTGATGGGCATATACTGGTGGAGCATATTCATCGGGATGGGGTACTCGCGGAGATTGTCGAACAGCTTGTTCATGGCGGCCACCACCTCGGGCTGACCGATGTAGTAGCGGGCGCGGTCGGAGTAGCTGTACTTGCGGCGCTTGTCCATCATTTCCTGAAGCGGGTGTTTTATGTTTGCTATCTCCTTCGTGTCTGCTTGGGTGTATGCATGGAATTAAAGCTTGGGCTGACCCATGCAGTAGGTCTGCAGGACGTCGTAGTTATCCTCCAGCACCACGAGGTCGGCGTCCTTACCCACCTGGATGGAACCCTTGCGGTCGTCCAGATGCAGGCACTTGGCCGGGTTGATGGTGCAGGAGTTCAGAGCGTAGTTGAAGGGGACCAGAGCCTCTTCAACGAGGATACGCAGGCCCTTGTTGATGTTCAGGGTGGAGCCTGCCAGAGTGCCGGTGGCTGTCAGATGGGCGCTGCCGTCGGGGTAGATGATGATCTCGTTGCCGCCGAACAGGTACTTGCTGCCCACGGGCGTACCCTTGGCCATCAGGGCGTCGGAGATCATGATGGCGTAGTCGGGACCCTTGCTCATGAAGTAGTTGTTCAGGGCAGCGGGGGTGGAGTGGCAGCCGTCGCAGATGATCTCACCGTACATGGTGCGGATGCGGTAGGCCGCGCCCACCAGACCGTTGGCGCGGTGGTTGAAGGGCGACATACCGTTATAGACGTGGGTCATGGAGCGCGCGCCGTTGGCGTAGGCCATGACAGCCTGCTCGTAGGTGGCGCCGCTGTGGCCGATGCTGACCACCACGCCGTGGGCGGTCAGATAGCGGGTGAGGGCAAAGTCCTCATCATGCTCCGTTGCCAGCGTGACATAGCGGATGTGGCCGCGGGCCGCCTTCTGGTAGTGCTCGAACTGCTCGATGGTGGGTTTGACGATGTACTGGTCAGGCTGTGCGCCCTTGTACTTCATGTCGAGATAGGGGCCTTCGAAGTGGATGCCCAAAATCTCTGCGCCGTCGTAGCCGCTCTCCATGACATTGGCCACATTGGTGACGGCGTTGGTCAGTACCTCGACGCTCTGGGTGATGGTGGTGGCGAGGAAGCTGGTGACGCCCTCCGAGACGATGTGCTCTGCCCAGTAGCGCAGGCCGTCCTCGTTGGCGTCGTTGGTGTCGAACTCGTAGGCGCCGTGGCAGTGGATGTCCATAAAGCCGGGGACGATGCGCTTGTCACCGTAATCGTCGTCCACATCCTTGGTGCCATAGGGCAGGATGGCGGTGATCCTGCCGTCATTCACCTCAATAGCAGCAGGGACGAACTGGTCTGCCAGCCAGACCTTTTTGCTTTGTATTACCATTTTTAGATGCCCTCCTTCTGGGGTTGATAGCTTGATTTCATTATACCACACGGCTTCGGAAAAATATTTATAATTTTCAATCGATTTGTTATTCGTTCCGGCAAAAAGACATAAAAATGATGGAGAAAACGGCCTGACAGGCCGCTGCGCGGAGGCTGGTTTGTCTTTTTCAATCAAAAAGTTATGGCTGTCAGTTTCCCCCTTGTTTTCTGCGGTTTGAATGTGATATAACAAACAAAAGAGACAGGAATGGCTCTGCTTTGGCTTTATCAGAAAAAAGTTACCAAGTCCATTAGGAGGTAGAATAAGGATGAGCATTTTTAATCTGACCGATGAGAAGATGAAGGAGACGTCTTCTACCTTTACGGCCCATGAGATCTATCAGCAGCCTGCCACCTGGCGCAAGACCTGCGCCCAGCTGGCCGCCTGCAAGGATGAGCTTCAGGCTTTTATCGATCAGGTCGTCAAGCAGGATGATTTCGACATCGTCCTCACCGGTGCCGGCACCAGCGAGTTCGTCGGCAACTCCCTGTTCCAGGCGCTGAACCCCAAGTACGACTTCAAGGTCAAGTCCTACGCTTCTACCGACCTCGTGCCTTCTCCCGAGAACTTCCTCTCCCGCACCAAGCCCACCCTGCTGGTGAACTTTGGCCGTTCGGGCAACTCCCCCGAGTCTCTGGGCAATGTGGAGGCCGCTGAGGTCGTCTGCCAGAACCTGTATCACCTGTTCGTGACCTGCAACCACGAGGGTACCCTGTCCAAGCTGGCAAACACCCGTCACAACTGCTTCGCCATCAACCTGACCCCCGAGACCCACGACCAGTCCTTCGCCATGACTTCCAGCTACAGCAATATGTATCTGGCTACCTATCTGGCCTTCAACCTCGACAAGCTGGACGAGATCACCGCTGAGGTCGAGAAGTTGGCCGTCGCCGGCCAGCACTTCCTCGATGACCAGTTCGGTCTGGCACAGAAGATCGTGGACGAGTTCGATTACAACCGCATCGTCTATCTGGGCAACATCGGCCTGAAGGGCGTCGCGCAGGAGTCCGCACTGAAGACCCTCGAGCTGACCGCCGGCAAGGTCGCCACCATGTACGACTCTGAGCTGGGCTTCCGCCACGGCCCCAAGTCCATCATCGACGACAACACCCTGACCGTCGCTTACCTGAGCGATGACGAGTACCGCCGCCGCTACGAGCTGGATCTGGTCAAGGAGATGGCACGCCAGCGCAAGGGCAACAAGATCGCCGTCGTCTACAACCACGACTGCGAGGGCATCGAGGAGCTGGCCGACTATCCCGTCCAGATCAAGGTCGGCGCCGATATGGAGAACGTCCTGCTGGGTCTGGACTTCATCCTCTTCGCACAGACCATCGCTCTGATGAAGTCCCTGTCTCTGGGCATCACCCCGGACAACCCCTGCCCCACCGGCGAGGTGAACCGCGTGGTCAAGGGCGTCACCCTGTACCCCTACACGCTGAAATAATCCGAAAAAACGTCATAAATTCAGGTTGGCAACGAGTATGATCGGTTTGGTAGTTACCGGCCACTGCCATTTTGCAGACGGCATCCACACCTCTGCGCAGATGATCGCGGGCATCGCAGGCACCAACCTGCCCATGATCGTTACCGCCGTGACCATGCTGGACATGGAGGATGACCCCCGCAGAAGCACCACAGCATTCGGCGGGGGTCTTGCCGTATGCACACAGCAAAAAAGCGGGAGCAGACGTCCCGAAGGGCGTCCACTCCCGCTGCGATTTTATGTGATTAAGCCTTGCCGTTGCCGCCGCAGACTAGGATCTTGCTCTTGACGTATTCCTTGACGTACTCGCGGCCGACGGTGCTGTACTTCTTGGGGTCGAAGACCTCGGGGTCCTTGGCGAGGTATTCCTTCAGGCCCTTGCTGAAGGCAATACGCAGGTCGGTGGCGTAGTTGACCTTGCACATACCGCGTGCAACGCACTCACGGACGGCATCGTCGGGCACGCCGGAGGTGCCGTGGAGCACCAGAGGTACAGACACGACCTTGCGGATCTCGCTCAGGCGCTCGATGTCCAACTTGGGCGTTCCCTTGTAGACGCCGTGGGCAGTGCCGATGGCGACGGCCAGAGAGTCCACGCCGGTGCGCTCTGCAAACTCAGCAGCCTCGGAGGGGACGGTGTAGCCGTTGCCATTGCCGCAGTCAAGGTCGTCTTCCTTGCCGCCGACCTTGCCCAGCTCAGCCTCCACCGGGATACCGGCGGCGTGGCAGGCGCGGACAACGGACTTGGTGATCTCGATGTTCTCCTCGAAGACATGGTGAGAGCCGTCGATCATAACGGAGGTGTAGCCGGCACGGAATGCCTGCATGGCCAGCTCGTAGCTGCTGCCGTGGTCGAGGTGCATCACGACGGGGACGCTGGCCTCAGAAGCGGCTGCGGCCACCATGGCGTGGAACATGGCCGGAGAAGCGTACTTCAGGGTGCCCGGGGTGGTCTGGACGATGACGGGAGCGCGCAGCTCCTCGGCAGCGGCGATGATGGCCTGCACCATCTCCATGTTCTCGGCATTGAACGCGCCGATGGCGTAATGGTTCTTCTGAGCGTCGAGCATCAAATCTTTGGTCGTAACTAAGGACATAGTAAAACCTCCCAAAACTTTACCTTCTTCAAAAAGCGTTAAGAGTTTAACCATTCATCCTTATTATAGATAGCCCTGGCTAATTTGGCAAGAGCAAAAAACGCCAAAGAGTTTGTCATTTGCGGTTGAAAGCTCAGAAGCCCAGCTGTGCATCCTCTCGGGCGGCTTCCAGAACGGTGACCACCTGCCGGGAGCAGACCGCCGCGCAGTGGAATGCGGGGACTTTCACAAACTCCGCCGCCATCGTGCGGGCGATGGAGCCTGTGCCGAGGTTCATATGGGTGCTCCTCCTTCTATCGCAATTTTCAAAAATAGCGCCTATCAGGATAGCATATTTGCGATATGCAGTTTGCGGATGTTGCCTGTGCATTAAAAACGCAAACTGCTATATATAATGAGTATCAGAGACTGGCTTGACAGTTCTGCTTGACGAACTCACTGGGGGACATATGGTACTTCATGTTGAAGGATTTGGAGAAATAGTGGATAGAGCTGTAGCCCAGCCGCAGCGAGATCTCGCTGATGGTGTAGCGGTTCTCGAGCAGCATCTGACAGCTGCGCTCCAGCTTTTTGTCGTTGATATACTTTTTGGGGGACTGGTCCCCCGAGTTCTTGAACAGCAGTTGCAGGGCCGACCGGGACAGCGAAAAGTGCTCGCAGATCTCCGGGATGGTCAGCGGGTCGTAGATGTTGTCGTGGATGTAGGCGATGATGCGGTCGAAAAGCTCGTCCATCGCGCTCTGGTGGGCTGTGTTGCTGGCGGACGTCATGGGGGAGGCGTAGGTGCCTTGGAGCAGACGGATGATGGTCTCGGTCAGCAGGCAGAGCATCAGGCTGTTCATATAGGGGATGCCGGTGGTGCTCTCCCGGACGAAGGCCTTTAATAAGGTGTTGATCTTCTGGTCGTAGTGGAACACCCGGTTGATGAGGGCGTCGTACCAGACCTCCCGCTCCACAGGCGTCAGGTTGCGCATATCGAAGAGGATGGTCATATAGGAGGCCCTGTGCTCTTCGTCGGTGTACTGGGTGTGGAACTGGCCCGGGCCGTAGATCATCAGGTCTTTTTCTTTTAAGTGGTAGAGCGTGCCGTCCACTTCGGTCTCCAGCTCGCCGGTGTCCACATAGGTCAGTTCGAAGAAATCGTGCCGCTCACCAAGGAAACAGTAGTTCTCGGTGCGGATGCGGTAGTAGTAGCCCAGAATTTTCTGTATCTCGATGCGGGGCAGGACGGCCAGAAATTCGTACTGGGAAGGAAAGTCCGTGATGTGAAGCGAATAACTGCTCTCGGCGTAGAGGTCGTATTCCAGCTTCTGGGTCGTGGAAACGACGGCGAAGTAGATATTTGGCTTGATGTGGATGAGCCGGTTCATGCCAAACTCCTCCACGGCGGCTGCGTCCGCCGTGTGGGAGACCAGCAGCACGCCAATGCCGCTCTTTACCTGTAAATAGGTATCGCAGTTGAAGCAGTAGAACTGAGAGGCATAGCGGCGGGTGATGGCAATCATCGTCTGGTGGATGAGCTCCGGGTGCTCGCGGTCGATGGACTGGTGGTAGACCGAGCCGTAATCCAGAAAACTGTCGTTGGAAGTTTCGCGTTGCATTCAAATCCCTCCTTACTGAAAAAGTATATCATTTTTTTGGCAATTTGAATAGTCTTATTTGCACTTTTTTGGTAGATTGTAATGAGACTCACCGAATTTAACCGCTTTTTCGAAACAATTTGTTAAAAAATATAAAGACATTTGTTCAAATATAGCCTATAATGTAGTTACTCTGAATTGGATACTCAGACAAAAAACTCAAAGAGGAATTTGAAAATGCCGAACATTGTTCTTACG
>NZ_DAWCVJ010000068.1:0-13129 GCF_052358865.1 Faecalibacterium sp. | reverse complement strand
GGCTCGGAGCTGGGTAAAACTTACAGCCTCTGTTCTGAATCAATATACCCCCCCCCCCGATTATATTTGTCAAGAGGTTTCAGTATTTTTGTGGCGGCTTTCTGCATAAAAAATCGCCCGGCTTTTCTGCGTTTTCCACAAAATATAGCAGTTTGTGTTTTGAATGCACAAGCACCATCCGCAAGCTGCGTATCGCAACTATGCCGTTTTGATAGGCACTATTTTTGAAAGTCACAATAAAAAGAGAGCTGTACAGGACAGCTCTCTCCGTTTCCGCTTTTTATGAAATTTATGCCGTTTCTCCCTGACGGCAGGACACTCGGAACAGTACGAATCCCACGACGAACAGCACGATGAGGGAGCCGACGCCCACATTGGCGCTGCCGGTCAGCTGGCTCCCCACGCTGACGATCATCGTCCCGAGGAAGGATGCCCCCTTGCCGCAGATGTCGAAAAGCCCGAAGTACTCGCCCGACTTCTCCGGCGGGATGATCTTTGCAAAGTGGGAGCGGCTGAGGGCCTGCACGCCGCCTTGGAACATCCCCACGATGACGGCCAGCACCCAGAACTGCCACTGCCGGGTCAGAAAGAACGCAAACACCGCGATGCCCGCATAGGCCGCGATACAGACCGGGATGAGCTTCGACGAGGGATACTCGTTGGACAGCCGTCCGAAGATGAGGGCCGACGGGAACGCCACGATCTGCGTCACCAGCAGCGCCAGCAGCAGCCCGGTGGTGTCCAGCCCCAGCGCCGTGCCGTAGGCTGTGGCCATGTCGATGATGGTATACACGCCGTCGATGTAGCAGAAGAACGCCAGCAGGAACCAGAACACCTGCTTGTCCTCCGGCAGATGCCGCAGGGTCTGGCCGATGCGGGCAAAGCTCTGGCGTACTGCGTGCTGTTCCACCTCCACATAGTGGAGCTGTCGGTAGCTTTTCAGCAGCGGCAGGGTGGTCACGAGCCACCACACCGCCGTCAGGATAAGCGCGATGTTCAGCGCCGTCATCTGGCTGAGGCCAATGGCCCCCGCCCCCAGCACAAGGCCGAGACAGACCACGAAGGGCACGCAGCTGCCGATGTAGCCCCACGCATAGCCCCGGCTGGACACCTCATCCATCCGCTCCGGCGTGGTCACATCCCCGAGCATGGAGTCATAGAACACCAGACTGCCCGAAAATCCCACCTTCGCAATGACGAAGATGACGAGGAAGGGCAGCCACGCCGACGCCGCGCCCATGGCGCAGCATCCCACGATGCCCACGCCGACGCAGAGCATGAAGATGGGCTTCTTGAAGCCTCTGGTGTCCGCCACCGTGCCGAGGATCGGGCTGAGGATGGCCGTGATGATGGTCACGACCGAGCTTGCATAGCCCCAGTAGGCCAGATACTCCACCGAGGTCAGGCCGCCGCTCTCTGCCAGTGCGTTGAAGAAAATGGGGATAAGGGTCGCCACCATCAGCACAAAGGCCGAGTTTCCCACGTCGTACAGGATCCAGTTCCGTTCCAGCCTCGTCAGGCGAAAATTGCCATTCTTTCCCATCCAGTGCTCCTCTCAGTCTTCCCCGAACGTGTGCTGATATTCCGGCCCCAGCGGCTTTCCTCCGGCATACTCGCCGATGAGCCGCACCGCCAGCGGCACAGCCGTTTTGTACAACTCCTCGAGCTTCCGGCTGCTCTGGACACACTTGGGGTTGGGCTGCGGGTTCGCCACAAGGCCGTGCATGAACTCATACTTTCCAGCGGCGCGCATCCCGGCCAGCACCACCCAGCGTTTGACGGGGTTCGCCGCCTGCAGCATATGGTGCACCGAGATCATCCCCTTCATCGCCGCCAGCGTCTCGTCCACCGTGACGCCCTCATAAAAAGGCGCGACGACCTCCGCCCGCTGGCGGCTGGGCTTGATGTGGCTGGCCGTAAAGAACTTCATGGGGTCATAGCCGTCCTCCCGCAGCAAGGCGTTGTCGAACTCTGTCTCGATCTCACAGTGGCTCACGCCGCTCTCCCGGACATAAGCCTCCACATAGGGGTGACAGGTGCTGTCCAGTGCAAAATGGCAGACGAAGCCCAGCGCGTAGGCCAGCGCAGCGTCCTTATCCGCCGCGTGTTCCACCACGGCCCGGGCGCGGGTGAAAAACACCTCGCCCTTTTCCTCGTGCATGGCATTCCCCAAACGGTTCACCGGGTTCGTCTGCAATGCCTTGTAATAAAACATCAGGTCAGGCCCGTGGAGGCCCATATCGTAGAGTTCCCGGTGCTGCTCCAGCGTCTGGCGCAGCCCGTCCGGAAGCAGGGCCAGAACATCTGCGCCAAAGCGGCGGTGTGCGTAGGTAGAAGGCATGATACCGCCCCTTTTCGTTTATTTTTCGTATTCCTGCGGCAGCTCGTTCTTCAGGCCGCGCTCCATCAGGGACTTGACGGCCTCCGCCGCGCTCATCCCCTTGTTGACGATGGCGTTGACGGTCTGGACGATGGGCATTTCCACCTGATACCGCTCGGCCAGCTCCAGCGCAGCGGGCAGGGCGTTCATGCCCTCCACCACCATGCCCACTTCCTTGACGGCGTGCTCCGGGGTCTCGCCCTTGCCGATAAGGATACCGGCGCGGTTGTTGCGGCTGTGCATACTGGTGGCCGTCACGATGAGGTCGCCGATGCCGGCCAGACCCGCAAAGGTGTGGATGTTGCAGCCCATCGCCACGCCCAGACGGGCGATCTCAGCGATGCCCCGGGTGATGAGGGCGGCGCGGGCGTTGTCGCCGTAGCCGAGGCCGGTGGAGATGCCGACGCCCAGCGCGATGACATTTTTCATAGCGCCGCTCAGCTCCACGCCCTTGATGTCGTCATTGGTGTAGACGCGCATGACGTTGTTGGTAAAGACCTCCTGCACGAAGGCCGCAGCCTCGGCGTCCTTGCTGGCCGACACGATGGTGGTGGGCAGGTCGATGGCCACCTCCTCTGCGTGGGTGGGGCCGGACAGGGCCACAAGGCGGATGTTCTTCGGGCCGCCCTCCCGGCCCAGCTCATCGGCAAGGATTTCCGTCATGGTGTACAGCGTGTCCGGCTCGATGCCCTTGGCTACGTCCACGATGATCTGGCCGTCGGCCACATAGGGCCGGGCCTTTGCTGCCGTGGAGCGGACGAAGACCGACGGCACCGCGAACAGCAGGATGTCCTTGTCCTTGCAGACCTCCTCGATGCTCTTGGTGAACCGCAGCTCCTCCGGGATCTTCATCTGCGGCAGGTTGGGGTGGACGCGGGTCGTCGAAAGATCATCGATCTCCTTCTCGATGGCCGACCAGACCAGCACATCGTTCCCGCTCACCGTCAGCATCCGTGCAAGGGCCATGCCCCAAGTTCCAGCGCCCAGAATACCAATACGTTTCATCACGTTTGTCCTCCGTATCCGCCGCGCTCCCATCTGCCGGGGCGTGCGGCCTGTTCTGCCCGTGCCACCGCACAGGTCTATTCGATTCTATTGTACCCGAAAGCCCCTGCCGCGTCAACTGTTCCGCCGTTGTGCACAAAGTTCATGCATCTTTTTCATTCATTTCATCCATACCATGCAATTTTTCGAAACCATTTGCGTTCCCCCGGGAATCATGCTATAGTATTCTGGTAGGATTTGTAGGATTTTCTGCTCAGGCCCTTGACTGAAAGTATGGTTTAAGGTGTATCATGAGCTTTCCTGCTGTTCCATCGGTTTATCGCATTTTTCAAAAAGTGCGATAAAAAGTCAAACTGCTCTATTTTTCATTTTGAAGAAGGACATCATCCATGCTGGAATCTTTGTTATCCAACCGCATCATCAGCGTGCTCTGGGAGGCCCTGCCCCGCATCCTGTCGGCGGGCCTCACCATGACTATCCCCCTCACCCTCGTCTCGTTCACTCTGGCGATGGTGCTGGCCGTAGCCGTGGCTCTGGTACAGTACGCCCGGGTGCCGGTGCTGAGTCAGCTGGCCCGGTTCTACATCTGGGTCATCCGGGGCACACCGCTTCTGGTGCAGCTCTTCATCATCTTCTATGGCCTGCCCAGCGTGGGCATCATGCTGGACGCCTTTCCGGCGGCGGTCATCGCCTTCGCCTTCAACGAGGGCGCTTACTGTGCCGAGACCATGCGCGGTGCGCTGGAAAGCGTGCCGCAGGGCCAGCTGGAGGCCGGCTGCTGCGTGGGCATGAGCTGGTGGCAGATCATGCACCGCATCGTGCTGCCGCAGGCCCTGCGCACCGCCGTGCCCGCCCTCTCCAACTCCCTCATCGGTATGATCAAGGACACCTCTCTGGCCTCCAACATCACCGTGGCGGAGCTGTTCATGGCCGGCCAGCGGGTCGCGGCCCGCACCTACATCTTCCTGCCCATCTACTGCGAGGTGGCGGTGGTGTATCTGCTGTTCTGTACCGTCATCACCAAGCTGCAGGGGCTGCTGGAGCGCCAGCTCAACGCCCACGGCTTCCAGTAAGAAAGGAGTATGGCTGTTATGGCAATGTTAGAGATCCGCGGCGTCCGCAAATCCTTCCATACATATGCAAAGCCCGGCGTCCATCCCGGCATCTTTGGCCGTGCCCCGAAGCCGGTCAGCAGCCTTGACGTGCTGTGCGGCGTCGATCTGACGGTGGAAAAGGGCGACGTCGTCGCCATCCTCGGCCCCTCCGGCTCCGGCAAGACCACCCTGCTGCGCTGTCTCAACTTCCTCGAGACCGCCGACGCGGGCACCCTCACCTTCGACGGTGAGGCCTTTGATCTTGCCCACGCCGACCGGGCCTCCATCGCACGGCTGCGTCGGAAGACGGCCTTCGTTTTCCAGAACTATAATCTCTTCCGCAACAAGACGGCCCTCCAGAACGTCACCGAGGGCCTCATCGTTGCCCGGAAAATGCCCAAAAACGAGGCCAATGCCATCGGCATGAAGATGCTGGAAAAGGTCGGCCTCGCCGACCGGGCCGACTACTACCCCCGCCAGCTCTCGGGCGGTCAGCAGCAGCGTGTGGCCATCGCCCGCGCCCTCGCCTCCGACCCCGAGATCATCTATTTCGACGAGCCGACCAGCGCCCTCGACCCCGAGCTGACCGGCGAGGTGCTGGCTGTCATGCGGCAGCTGGCGCAGGAGGGGATGACCATGCTGGTCGTCACCCATGAGATGGGCTTTGCCCGCAACGTCTCCTCCCGCACCGTCTTCATGGAGAACGGCGTCGTGGTGGAGGAAGCCCCCTCGCAGGAGTTCTTCGCCCACCCCAAAGAGGCCCGCACCCGCGAGTTCCTGCAAAAGATCTCGCATACCGAAGCCTGAAGCCTCTCCCAAGCTTTTACCACAGAAAGGACTATTATATTATGAAACGCAGAACCTTTATCTCCCTGATGAGCGTCATGGCTGCCGCCGGTGCCCTCTCGCTGGCTGGCTGCTCTTCCAGCAAGTCCGCTTCCTCCGCCGCTGCCAACAAGCTGGAGACCGTCCAGTCCAACGGCAAGCTGGTCGTCGCGCTGGAAGGCGCATGGCAGCCCTGGAGCTTCCACGATGAGAGCGACACCCTCGTCGGCTACGACGTCGAGGTCTCCCGCGCCATCGCCGAAAAGCTGGGCGTCGAGCCGGAGTATGTCGAGAGCGACTGGGACAGCCTCTTCGCCGGTCTGGACGCCGGCCGCTATGACCTCGTCTGCAACGGCGTCGAGGTCACGGAGGAGCGCGCCAAGACCTACGACTTCACCACCCCCTACGGCTACATCCACACCGCCCTCGCCGTCCGCAAGGACAACGAGGACATCAAGAGCTTTGAGGACCTCGCAGGCAAGACCACGGCCAACAGCCCTGCCTCCACCTATATGGAGCTGGCCGAGAGCTACGGCGCTACCGTGCAGGGCATCGACACGCTGGAGGAGACCATCCAGCTGCTGACTGCCGGCCGCATCGACGCCACCCTGAACGCCGACGTCTCCTTCTACGACTACCTGAATGTCCATCCGGACGCCAACTTCAAGCTGGTGGCCCAGACCGAGGAGGCCTCCCATGTCGCCATCCCCGTGCTCAAGAGCGACGACACCTCCTTCCTCGACGCCCTCAACAGCGCCATCGAAGCACTGCGTGCCGACGGCACCCTCAAGGAGCTGAGCGAAAAGTACTTCGGCGAGGACATCTCTTCCGAGAACTGATCCCGGCCCACCGGAGGCACATTACGCGCAGCAGTCTCTCTTTATCCTGTGATCAGTGCCACCGCCACGTCGTTGACGTTTGTTCCGGTGGCCCCGGTGATGATCAGCCCCTCTGCCGCCTGTAAGGCGTGGTAGGCATCGTTATTTTTCAGAGTGTCGAACACGTTCCAGCCCTTTGCAGCCAGAGCGGCGGCGGTATCGCCGTCCACATAGCCGCCAGCGGCATCGGTGGGGCCGTCGGTGCCGTCGCTGCCCACCGAGAAGACCGCCGCGTCCAGCCCGGCAAGAGCCGGAGCCGCCGCAAGGGCGATTTCCTGATTGCGGCCGCCGAGACCCTTCCCGGTCAGGTGCACCACAGTCTCGCCGCCTGCGATAAAGGCCAGCTTCCGGCCCTGCCCCGCGTGGGTGCGGACGATGGAGCCAACGAAGCTGCCTGCCTCCCGGGCCTCGCAGCAGAGCCGGTCGGTGAGGACGACTGGCTCATAGCCCCGCGCCCGGCAGGCACTGGCCGCAGCTGCACACAGTTCCCGGACGCTGCCGGTGATCCGGGTCGTCACGTTGTCGAGCGCTTTCGGCGTTTCCTGTGCCAGAAGCTCTTTCGCCTGTTCCGACAGGTTCAGCCGATACTTTTCCGCGATGGCAAGCGCCTGCGCGCAGGTGGAGGAGTCCGGCACTGCCGGGCCGCTGGCGATCATATCCAGCGGGTCGCCCAGAATATCACTGAGGACGATGCTGAATACGTTTGCCGGAGCGCAGCGCTGTGCGAACCGCCCGCCCTTGACCCCGGAAAGCCGCTTGCGGATGGTGTTCATCTCCACGATGTCGGCCCCGCTGGCAAGGAGCTGATGGGTGATGTCCTGCAATTCCCCGCCGGAGAGCAGCGGCTTTTCAAACAACGCGCTGCCGCCGCCCGAGAGCAGAAACAGTACCGTGTCCTCTGCGGTCAGCCCCTGCACCAGCTCCAGCGCCTTTTCGGTGGCCGCAAAGCCGTTTTCGTCCGGGACGGGATGGCCCGCTTCATAACAGTCCACCCCGGAGATCTGGCCTTTGACGTGGCCATACTTGGTCACGACCACGCCGCCGTCCACCCGGCCCAGTGCTTCCACGGCGGCGCGGGCCATCTGCCATCCGGCCTTGCCCGCTGCCACCAGCATCACCTTGCCGCCCTTGGGCTGAAAGGCGTTCAGTGCACGGCGGACGGCCTCGTCCGGCAGGACAGCGCTCAGGCTGGCCCCGATGATGGCGTCGGCATCCCTTCGCAGCGTTTCGTTCATCCTCATGTCCTCCATTTTTGCGGGGCCCCGCTTCCGGCGCAGGCCCTTTTGCTCTGATTATAGCACGGATCTGCCGGTCTGTGGGGAATTTTTTGCTCCTTCACTTTGCTCCATGGGGCAGCGCCGCCAACTATCATATCGCGCTGGACAGCGGGGTCATTGGCATCGAAACCTGTGCCAAGATCATGGAAAGCCTTGTCTGAACGGTGCTTTCCGGGCCAATAATGTAAAATGCCGCCCACCTGCGTGACAACAGCGCAGGCGGGCGGCATTGTTTTTCCGGTCAGAGCTTATTTCAGCACTTTATTTCCGGTCACCGGGTCGGGGATGCCCAGCAGGGCCAGAATAATGGCCATCCGGATATAAACGCCGTTGTGGACTTGGTCGAAGTAGGCGGCACGAGGGTCGTTGTCCACGTCCAGCTTGATCTCGTCGATGCGGGGCAGCGGGTGCAGCACCGGCATATCCGACGGGGCCAGCTCCAAGAGCTTGGCGTTCAGGGAGTAGCAGCCTTTCAACCGGAGGTAGTCCTCTTCGTTGAAAAAGCGCTCCTGCTGGATGCGGGTCATATAGAGCACGTCCAGGTGCGGCAGCTCGGCTTCGAGGTCTGCCGTCTCCTTGTAGGTCTGATGGAGCGGCGTCAGGGTCTCGTCCTTGACGTACTGGGGGATGCGCAGCTCCTCCGGCGAGATGAACACGAAGCGATTCCCCTCGAACTGGCTGAGGGCTGCGGTCAGGGAGTGGACCGTCCGGCCAAATTTGAGGTCGCCGCAGAAGCCCACCGTCAGGTGATCCAGCCGCCCTTTGCGCTGGCGGATGGTCATCAGGTCGATCATGGTCTGGGAGGGGTGGGCGTGCCCGCCGTCGCCTGCATTGATGACAGGCACCCGTGCATACAGGGACGCCCGGAGCGGCGCGCCCTCTTTCGGGTGGCGCATGGCGATGACATCGGCATAATTGCTCACGACGCGGGCTGTATCTGCCACCGTCTCACCCTTGCTGGCACTGGACAGCTGTGCCCCGGCAAAGCCCAGCGTCTTGCCGCCCAGCCGCAGCATGGCCGACTCGAAGGAAAGCCGGGTGCGGGTGGACGGCTCGTAGAACAGCGTTGCCAGAATGCGCCCATCGCAGAGATGCGCATAGGGCGCGGGGTCTGCCTCCATCCGGTCTGCAAGGTCGAGAAGGGCCAGCTGCTCGTCCAGAGAAAAGCTGTTCGGCTCAATAAAATGTCTCACAGCCATTCTCCTTTCAGCACAAACCTCTCGCGCTCCGCGCCCGTGGAGATGAACTGGATCGCATGGCCCAGCTGCTGTTCGAGGAACTCCACATAGCCCTTCGCTTCCTTGGGCAGGTCATCCCAGCTCTTGCAGCCGGAAATATCCCTGTTCCAGCCGGGCAGCATCGTGACCACCGGCTCCATCCGGTCGAGGTCGGACAGGGTATCGAAGCGGGGGACTTCCACACCATCCAGCTTATAACCGGTGATGACCGGGATCTCCTTCATGCTGCTGAGGACATCCAGCTTGGTGAGGGCAATCTTATCCGCCCCCTGACAGGCCAGACCGTACCGGCTGGCCACGCAATCAAAGGGGCCGACCCGGCGGGGACGGCCTGTGGCCGCACCGTATTCCCCGCCTGCCTTGCGCAGCTTCTCGTTCCAGTCCTCGCCCATGGCGTTCTCAGCGGCAAAAGGACCGGCACCTACGCAGGTGGAATACGCTTTCAGCACGCCCACCACATGGTCGAGGCGGCAGTTGGGGATGCCGGCCCCCAGCGGTGCGTAAGCTGCCAGCGTGTTGGAGCTGGACGTAAACGGGAAGATGCCGTAATCAATATCCCGCATAGCACCCAGCTGGGCTTCCAGCACGATGCGCTTGCCGCTGTCGTGAGCTTCCTGCAAAAAGGCCCCCACATCGCAGATGTACGGTGCAAACTGCTCCGCCTGTGCTCTGCACCAGCTCAGCAGCGCATCGTAGGACATCTTTTCCTGATGGTAGCAGCCCGCCAGCTCCATGTTCTTGGAGTCCAAAATCATGTGCAGACGGTTCTGGGTGCGCTCCTCGTCCAGATGGAGCAGGTCGCCCAAACGCAGGGTCTTTTTGCGGTATTTGTCGCTGTAAGCGTAGGCAATGCCGCGCCGGGTGGAGCCGAAGGCACTGCCCTTTTGGGCAAGGCGGTCTTCTTCCAGCCCGTCCTGCACCTTATGCCACGGCATGGAGATGGTAGCTTTGTCGGAGAGCTTCAGGTTCTTGGGGCTGATCTCCACGCCGCGGGCCTCGATGGCCTGCATCTCGCCTGCAAGATGGTCAAGGTCGATGACCATTCCCGTGCCCAGCACACAGGTGACGTCCGGGTGCAGGATGCCGGAGGGCAGCAGGTTCAGGATGAACTTGCCCTTCTCAGTAACAACGGTATGGCCGGCGTTGTTGCCGCCCTGATAGCGGGCGACCACATCGGCGTTTTCGGCCAGCAGGTCGATGACGCGGCCCTTGCCCTCATCGCCCCAGTTGATTCCAGTAACAGCAGTCAGCATAAACTTCAATTTCCTTCTTTTCACATTTTGCGATGGCCTGCGGCAAAGGCTGTTGCGCCGCCGCAGAACCTCATCCTTCGATTTTCCTCTTGCAATTTCCAGTCGCAATTGCTATTATACGAGCAGAGAAAGAATGTGTAAAAAGTATCCTGTGTATGGCAGCGATGTAATTTTTATATGAAAGGCGGAAAAGCATCATGTATGTGGACTGGGAATATTATAAGATCTTCTATTATGTGGCGAAGTATCAGAACTTTACCAAGGCGGCGCGGGTGCTGGGCAACAACCAGCCCAATATCACCCACTCGATGAACCGGCTGGAAAGCCAGCTGAACTGTGTGCTCTTCATCCGCTCCAACCGGGGCGTCACCCTGACACCGGAAGGCGAGATGCTCTATTCCCGCATTGCGTCGGCGGCGGTGCAGATCCAGGACGCCGAGGAGGAGCTGAGTGCCAGCGCCACGCTGGAACACGGCGCGATCAGCATCAGCGCAACGGAAACGGCGCTGAACATCTATCTGTCCGAAAAACTGCGGGCCTTCCACACCGAATATCCCGGCATCCGGCTGCGCATCTCCAACCACTCCACCCCGCAGGCAGTGCAGGCCGTGAAGAACGGCGAGGTGGACTTTGCCGTCATCTCGACCCCCACAGAGCTTGATCCGGGGCTGAAAATGGTGGATTTGATGCCCTTTTACGAGGTTCTGGTGGGCGGCCGGACCTTCACCGCACTGGCAAGCCAGAACCTGACCCTGAAAGAACTGGTCAACTACCCCCTCATCTCCCTCAGCGACGAGAGCATGACCCGCAGCTTCTACCGGCAGTTCTTCCTTGACCACGATGCCGTCCTCCGGCCCGACACCGAAGCCGCCACCACCGACCAGATGCTGACCCTTGTTAAAAGCGAGCTGGGCCTTGCTTTCGTGCCGGAACCGATGGCAAAAGCTGCGCTGGAACGCGGCGAGCTCGTCCAGCTGCACCTGCAGGAGATCATCCCCCAGCGCAGCATCTGCCTCGTCTACGACCACCACCGCCCGCTGAACACAGCAGCCCGGAAGTTCCAGCAGCTGCTGACCGAGCGCACCGCCCCGCCCAGAACGCAGAAATAACGCAAAAGACCAGAGCTGCAAAGCCTTTTCGGCCGAGCAGCTCTGGTCTTTTTGTCCGGGCTTATCCAGCCCCTCTGCTATAATTCGATCTTCTGTGCCGCCTTGGCGATGGCCCCCAGCAGGGCCACCAGCTTGCTTTCATCCATCCGGCCGCTGTTGTTGGTGAATGCGTAGAAGCAGCCCTGCACGCAGAACGAAAGCAGGATGCCCCGGTTCAGGTCGGCCGCAAAGGTCGGGTCTGCCTCCTCGAACCGCTGGCGCAGGCCCTTTTCGATGCTGTTGGCGAAGATGCCCTGCCGGTTGCCTGAAAACAGGATATTCACGGCCCGCTGGTTCTGCACGAAGGCCTGAAACAGCTCCCTTGTCAGTGCATCGGTCTGATGCAGTGCCTCATCGTCATGGGTGTGGGGCACGCTGGCGAGGATCGACTCGACGAGCTTGTTTTCCAGCGCGTTCGCCAGCGCATAGATGTCCTCATAGTGGGCGTAGAACGTCGATTTGTTGATGCAGGCCAGCGCACACAGGTCCTTTATTTTGATCCGCTCCAGAGGGTTCTTCTCCCGCAGCTCCATGAATGCCTGTTCGATGGCCCGGTCAGTGCGCGCGATACGGATGTCCACAAAATCCACCTCTTCCGTGTTTTAGTTGATTATCCAACGGTTTTCGTCTTTCGTCGATGGACAAGCCCCCGTGGATTTTTTACAATGAAAGCAGTCCCTTATTCCTCTTTTTTATAGAGCAGCCCCTTGGCGTCCAGTGCCGCTTCGATGCGGCGGAATGCCTCCTCCGTAGGGCAGCTCAGGGTGTGCAGGTGCACACCGCCGGTCATCCGGCTCAGCAGGCATTCGGGCGTATCCGCCGCCTGCTGGATAAAATGGTCCACATCGTACCGGCTGGCGAGGTTGAGATTGCCGCGCAGCTCGCCGTAAAGCGGGTTCTCCACGGCCACATCCACCACGACGCCGCCCTGATCCACCACCGTATACAGCTCTTCCCGCATCTGGTCGGCGGTGCTGTGGACACAGGCGAGGATGCCCGTACAGCCCCGTGCCGCCGGGTGGAGCTGATAGCCCCGGGGCGTGGCGTCGATCTGGGTGCCTGCGGCCCGCAGCAGGGCCACATCGCCCACCACGATCTGCCGAGACACTCCCAGCGCACCTGCCAGCACGCTGGCGCTCAGGGGGGCGCTGGCCTCCGTCAGCCGCTCTAAAATCGCTTTTCTGCGCTGCGCAGCATTCATCTTCCGCGTTCCTCCTTTTTACACCAGCTGCAGCAGGGTGGCGTAGTTGGAGGGCAGCTGGACCTTCAGCTTCCCCCACTCCACCTGCGTCAGGATGGGCTGGCTGCCCACGCAGCCGGCCAGCAGATCTTTCACGCCCGCGGCCTCCACCGGCAGCTGGAGCTCCATCGACACCGGGCTGTCGCCGTTGTTGTAGACGGCCACGACGGCCTCGCCGTCCAGCACCCGGGCGTAGGCGTAGCTCTGGGTGGTCAGGGTCAGTTCCTTGACTTCGCCCCAGCTCAGCGCAGGGCACTCGGCCTTCAGCCTGCCCAGTGCAGCGTAGACGCTGGTGACAGGATTCGTCTTTTCGGCGTCGGCATAGTCGGCCAGCTCGAGGCAGGGGCGGAGCGGCCAGTCGCTGCCCCACTCTTTTTTGCCCTCGATCCCAAATTCTGAGCCGTAATAGATGGACGGAATGCCCCAAAGCGTATATACTAGAAGAGCAATATGCCGGATGTGGTCGCGGTTGCGCAGCTTGTTGGGCAGACGCTCCACATCGTGGTTGTCCGAGAAGTTGTAGAGCCGGGTGTCATGGCAGAGGCCCTGCAGCCGCCGCATGGTGTGGGCGATCTCAAAATAGTTGTGGTCGTTGTGGCCGCTCCACAGGCCCTTGTGCAGCTCGTAGTTGGTGACGGAGTGGAGCATCTCGGGGTTGGCCCAGCGGCTGTAGTCCCCATGGATGACCTCGCCCCTCAGCCAGAACTCCGGCTTCACTACGTTGGCAAGGCGGCGCCGTCCCTTCATAAAGTCAAAGTCCAGCACGTCGGCAGCGTCCAGACGGATGCCGT
>NZ_DAWCVJ010000067.1:0-13144 GCF_052358865.1 Faecalibacterium sp. | reverse complement strand
TAGCCGCTTCGCTAAACGCATTTTTTTGTGCTTCTCCTATTTACGGCTCCGCCGAAGATTTCACGTCTCTGCTGGACGCTACCGTCAGCAGAGAGGTAACACCAGCTGCGAAGCAGCAAATCGGAGAAACGAGAAAAAAGCTTTTAGCGCAGCGGCCAGCTTTTTTCCGTTTCGACAACTCCTCCGGGATTATCAAGGGCGAGTAGCCCTTGATTCGTGCCTCCCGCGCCTCGAAAGTAGCGGGTGCTTTTCTGGTTCTCTTTTGGCACGCAAAAGAGAACTTAACCCCGCGTAACCGCGCTCTACCCCCGCGCCACAAGCGCGCACTGCCACCCCCTATCCCCAAAAGACAAAAGCCCCCGCACTGCGCACAGTGCGGGGGCCGTTAAGCTTCAGATTATAGAATCAGCGCTTAGTTCTGCTTCATGCGAGCGAAGCAGTCAGAGCAGTAGACCGGACGGTCCTCACGGGGCTGGAAGGGAACCTTGCAAGCCTTGCCGCAAGCTGCGCAGGTAGCGTCGAACATCTGACGCTCACCGCCGTTGCTGCGTGCGCCGCCGTTCTTGCGGGCATCACGGCAGGGCTTGCAGCGCTGGGGCTGGTTCTCAAAGCCACGGGATGCGTAGAACTCCTGCTCACCAGCAGTCCAAACAAACTCCTTGCCGCAGTCCTTGCAAACTAAAGTCTTGTCTTCGAACATAGTAGTATCTCCTCTTTGTTTAGTTCTTGCCCACGGAAGGATTGTAACCATACCTTTGGTTTTTAGGGACCATAGCGCTGATCGTAAGCTTACCAGGGGCTTGAATGAGTAAACGTCCTCGGACTGAGGACTCTCCTATTGTACCGTTCTTTTTTTGATTTGTCAACCAAAAAACACACCCTCGTCCCCTTTTTTGTGCATTCAGCATAATAAGACGGATTTTGCTCGTGCAAAACCACAAAAAGGCCGCACCACCCCTTTGCGGGAGCGGTGCGGCCTTCGCGCACTGTAATATTGCAGGCGGAAATTACTTCTCGATGACTTCCTTGGTGTCGCGGGCGATCATCAGCTCCTCGTCGGTGGCGATGACCAGAGTGCGGACCTTGGCGCCCCATGCGGTGATGTCGCAGACATCGCCCACGGGATGCTCGTTCTTTTCGGTATCGATGCGGATGCCCAGCCAATCCATGTGGTGGCAGACCTTTGCACGGGCGATCTCGTCGTGCTCGCCGATGCCGCCGGTGAAGACGATCGCGTCCACACCGCCCATAGCGGCGATGTAGCTGCCGACGACCTTCTTGATCTGGTAGTTCAGCATATCAGAAGCCAGCTGAGCGCGCTTGTTGCCGTGGAGAGCAGCCTCCTCGACGTCGCGCTTGTCGCTGGAAACACCGGAGATACCCAGCAGGCCGGACTTCTTGTTCAGGATCTCGTCCAGCTCGTGGCCGGTGATGTTCAGGGTGTACTTCAGGTAGTTGACCACAGAGGGGTCGAGGTCGCCGCAGCGGGTGCCCATCATCAGGCCGGCCAGCGGGGTCATGCCCATGGAAGTATCCACGACCTTGCCCTGATCGACAGCGGCGATGGAAGAGCCGTTGCCCAGATGGCAGGTGATGAGCTTCAGACGCTCGATCGGCTCCTCCAGATACTCAGCAGCCTTGTGCGCGACGTACTTGTGGCTGGTGCCGTGGAAGCCGTAGCGGCGGACGCCGTACTTCTCATAGTACTCGTAGGGGATGGCGTACATATAAGCCTTCGGGGGCATGGTGCTGTGGAAAGCGGTGTCGAAGACAGCGACCATCGGGACGTTGCCGAACACCTTGCGGGCTGCCTCGATGCCGAGGATGCCTGCGGGGTTGTGCAGAGGAGCCAGAGGGCTGAGCTCGCGGATGGTGTTGACGACCTCGTCGGTGATCAGGCAGCTTGCCTTGAACTTCTCGCCGCCGTGGACGACGCGGTGGCCGATGGCGCTGATCTCGCTGACATCGTCGATGCACTTGCCCTCGCCGGTGGTCATCTTCTTCACGACCTCAGCAAAAGCCTCGGTGTGGGTGGGGAAGATGGCGGGCGTGGTAGCCTTGTGGCCGTTGGCCTCATGGGTGATCATGCTGCTCTCCATGCCGATGCGCTCGCACAGACCCTTGCACAGCACCTTCTCACCGTCCATATCGATGAGCTGATATTTCAGGGAAGAAGAGCCACAGTTGATAACCAGAATTTTCATCTTCTTGTTTCCTCCAGATATGTTTTTGTCCGCCCCCGAAAGAGCAGAATTTTACAGATTCCTAGAATTATTATATAATAGGGTCAGCCGGTTTTCAAGCCGCAATGGCGGCAAAGCCTGCTACAATGTCTCCGGGCTTTTTGTACATCCTGCCCAGAATCCCGTTCTTCAGGCCCGTTTCTCCATGCAGTATGACAGATATTTCACAAACTTTTGAGGTCACGCCATGAAATTTGCCGGTATCATCGCCGAATACGACCCCTTCCACAACGGCCACGCGTGGCAGCTGGCTCAGGCAAAGCTGCTGGGCGCAGAGCACATCGCCGTCGCCATGAGCTGCTCTCTTGTGCAGCGGGGCGCGCTGCCCCTCCTGCCCGAGGCCGTCCGCACCCTGGCCGCGCTCACCTGCGGAGCCGACCTTGTGTTCGCCCTGCCTGCCCCCTGCGCCTGCGCGGGGGCGGAGGCCTTCGCCCGGGCGGGTGTAGCCCTGCTGTCCGCCGCTGGGTGCGATGGGCTGGTCTTCGGGGCCGAGACCCCCGACGCTGCCCTCCTGATGGAAGCCGCCGCCCTTCTGGACAGCGACGCCTACCGCGCCGCCCTCAAAGCCCAGCTCTCCGGCGGGGCGAAGAGCTTCGCCGCCGCACGGCAGGCCGCAGCGGCTCAGCTTGCTCCCGACGGACGGGTGGCCGCCCTCCTCGACAAGCCCAACAACAACCTCGCCGTCGAGTACTGCCGGGCCATCCGCTGTCTTGCGCCTCAGATGGAGGCCCATCCCCTGCCCCGGCAGGGCGCGGGCCATGGCGAGGCCCTCCACGCCGCCCACGGCTCCTTCGCCAGTGCCAGCGCCCTCCGCCGCCTCTGGGCTGAGGGGGGAGCAGAGGCCATCGCACCCTATGTGCCCGAGGCGGTCTTCCCCCTCTACCGGGAGGCTCACGCCGCCGGGCAGTACACCGACTTTTCCGCCGCCGGGCGGTGCGAGCTGGCCCTTCTCCGGTCCGCCTGCCGGGGCGAGACGCCCTTCGGGCAGGTACGCGGCATCTCCGAGGGGTTGGAGCACCGCTTGGAAGCCGCCGTCCGGGCCAGCACCACCTACGACGGCCTTCTGGACGCCCTCACCACCGTCCGCTATCCCCGGGCGCGGATGCGCCGCCTCGCCATGGACGCCGCGCTGGGCTACGCCGCCGACAGCTTCCCTTCTCTTCCGCCCTATCTCCATCTGCTGGGCGGGCGGAAGGACGCACTTCCTTTTTTAAAGGGCTGCTCCCTCCCCACCTCCCACTCGCTGGCCCGCCTGCGGGAGTCCGGCGAGGCCTGCGTCCGGATGGCCGAAGCCCAGCTTGCCGCCGCCGATTTCGGCGCGCTCTGCCGTGTCTCGCCCGAGGCGATGGGCAGCTTACTTCGTCAAAAAAATATCTTTTTGACGTAATGACAGAAATTTTTCTGCAAAATTTGTCATTTCGGCACTTGTATGCCGAGGCGGTTTCGGTGTATTATAGTAAAGAAACTTGGATACAACACACCGCCTGTACAACAGGCACAAGGAGGAACCATGGCACTTCACGTTCTGGACGAAGCCAACCGCTGCCTCGGCTGCAAAAAGCCGCTGTGCCAGCAGGGCTGCCCCATCCACACCAACATCCCCGAGGTCATCCGTCTGCTCAAGGACAATCATCTGGACGACGCCGGCAGGATGCTCTTCGAAAACAACCCCCTGACCACTGTGTGCAGCCTCGTGTGCAACCATGAGAACCAGTGCGAGGGCCACTGCGTCCGCAACCGGATGCCCAGCCACGACCCCGTCCACTTCTCCATCATCGAGGACTACATCTCCACCACCTACGCCAATAAGATGACCTCCGGCCCCGCCCCCAAGAACGGGATGAAGGCCGCTGTGGTCGGCTCGGGGCCTGCGGGCCTGACCGTCGCCGTCCTGCTGGCGCGCTGGGGCTATGACATCACCATCTTCGACGCCCGGGACAAGATCGGCGGCGTCATGCGGTACGGCATCCCCAACTACCGCCTGCCCGACAGCGTGCTGGACGATTTCCAGTACCGTCACCTCGAGCTGAAGGGCATCCATGTCCGCCCCAACACCGCCATCGGCAAGACCATCACCATTGACGACCTGTTCCGGGACGGCTACAAGAGCGTCTTCATCGGCGCGGGCCTCTGGAAGGCCAACGCCATGCACATCAAGGGCGAGACGCTGGGCAACGTGGCCTTCGGCATCGACTACCTCGCCAACTCCAAGGCCTTCCAGCTGGGCGATGACATCGCCGTCATCGGCGTGGGCAACTCCGCCATGGACTGTGCCCGCACCGCCATCCGCAACGGCGCACGCCACGTCACCTGCTACGCCCGCCGCGACGAGGAGTGCATCAGCGCCTCCGAGCACGAGGTACGGTACGCAAAACTCGAGGGCGTGGGCTTCCGCTTCTGCAAGGCCCCCGTCGAGATCCGGGAGAACGGCATCATCTGCCGCGACACCGTAAAAGGCGAGGACGGCAGATTCACGCAGGTGGAGGGCAGCGAGACCTTCTACCCCCATACCGGCGTGATCGTCTCGGTCAGTCAGGGTTCCGAAAGCACCCTCGTCAAGACCACCACCGGCATCGAGACCAACCAGCGCGGTCTGCTCACCGTCAACGAAGATGGCAGCACCACCCGTGAGGGCGTGTTCGCCGGCGGCGACGCCGTCATGGGCGCACGCACCGTCGTCGAAGCCGTCGCCATCGCCAAGAAGGTGGCCGAGTCGATGGACTCTTACATGAAGTCCCTGCCCGCCGACACCGCCCCCGACCCCTACGCCGACATCCCGGTGTTCTCCACCCCGACTTCCGACGTTCTGACGAAGCAGGGCATCTAACATTGTATATTGAAAAGGCTGTTTGCCATAAACCTCTCCGTCCCGCTTCGCTCAGCAAGGCCGGGCTTCGGCACGCCGCAGGCGTAACGGAGAGGTTGCCTGTCAAGCAGCCTTTTTTGTAACATTTATATGTCTTTGCCAATCTTAGCCATTCTCCTGTTGACGTACTTTTGTCTGTTTTTGTATACTTATAAAGGATACATTTCTCATTTTTGAACGCCCGGCGGCCCTGCTGCCGGGTGAGAAAGGCTGGTGGACACCATTATCAGATCATCCCTCCCCAAGCTCCGGGAAAAGCTGCTGGAGGCGCTTCAGGCCGTCCTGCCCATCGCGGCCATCGTGCTGATCCTTTGTTTCAGCATCGCCCCCGTTTCCCCGAGCATCCTGCTCTGCTTTCTGCTGGGTGCGGCCATGATCGTCGTCGGCATCATGTTCTTCACGCTGGGCGCAGAGATGAGCATGACGCCGATGGGCGAGCGGGTCGGTGCCATGCTCACCCGCAGCCAGAACATCTTCCTCATCATCGGGGCAGGCTTCCTGCTGGGCTTCCTCATCACCATCTCGGAACCGGATCTGCAGGTGCTTGCGAACCAAGTGCCCTCCATCCCCAACATGACCCTCATCCTCTCGGTGGCCGTGGGCGTGGGCCTCTTCCTCGTCATGGCCTTCCTGCGTATGCTGCTGAGCATCCCGCTGCCCCGGCTGCTGGTGTTCTTCTACGCAGCCATCTTTTTTCTGGCCGCCTTCGTACCGAAGGAGTTCCTTGCCGTAGCCTTTGACTCCGGCGGCGTCACTACGGGTCCCATGACCGTTCCCTTCATCATGGCTCTGGGCGTCGGTGTCTCGGCCATCCGTTCTGACCGCCACGCAGCGGACGACAGCTTCGGCCTTGTGGCCCTCTGCTCCGTCGGCCCCATCCTCGCCGTCCTCATCCTCGGCATCGTCTTCAACGCCAGCGAGAGCAGCTACATCCCGCCCGTCATCCCCGAAGTGGGTGACTCGGTGGAGCTGTGGCAGCTGTTCGGCGAGGGACTGCCCACCTATCTGCACGAGATCGCCCTCTCCCTGCTGCCCATCATCGTGATGTTCGGCATCTTCCAGCTGGTGGCGCTCCGCATCGACCGGCGGACGCTGGGCCGCATCGGGGTGGGCCTCGTCTACACTTACATCGGCCTCGTGCTCTTCCTCACCGGCGCGAACATCGGCTTCATGCCCGCCGGCAACTACCTCGGTCAGGTGCTGGGTGGCCAGAGCAGCCGCTGGCTCCTCATCCCCATCGGGATGCTCATCGGCTACTTCATCGTCCGGGCCGAGCCTGCGGTCTATGTCCTCAACAAGCAGGTGGAAGAAGTCACCGACGGTGCCATCTCCGCCGGGACCATGGGCGCGGCCCTCTCGGCAGGCGTCTCCCTCTCGGTGGGCCTTGCGATGGTGCGGGTGCTGACCGGCATCTCCATCCTCTGGTTCCTCATCCCGGGCTACCTCTTCGCCATCAGCATCTCTTTTGTGGTGCCGAAGCTCTACACTGCCATCGCCTTCGACGCCGGCGGCGTGGCCTCCGGCCCCATGACGGCCACCTTCCTGCTGCCGCTGGCGCAGGGGGCCTGCATCGCCGTGGGCGGCAACATCGTCACCGACGCGTTCGGCGTGGTGGCCATGGTCGCCATGACCCCCCTCATCACCGTCCAGCTCATGGGCCTTGTGGCCCAGCTCAAGACCCGCAAGGCCCGCAGCGCCCAGCCCCTGCTGGACACTGCCGCCCTGCTGGCTGACCTGCCGGACGACGCCATCATCGAGCTGTAAGGAGGTCTTGCCGTGAATACGCTCTACTGGCTGGTCACCATCACCGACCGCCCCACGACAGACGCCTTTTTAAAGCTTTATCAGAGCTTCGGCGTCAATGTCAGCCTGCGCACCGTGGGCGCAGGCACCGCCATTCAGGAGACGCTTTCCACCCTCGGGCTGGAAAAGACCGAAAAGGCCGTTCTTTTTGCCGTCATTACGGCGGACAGCTGGCCCCGCATCCAGAAAGCCCTGCGCCGTCAGATGCGCATCGATGTGCCGGGCACCGGCATCGCATTCATCGTCCCGGTGAGCAGCATCGGCGGCAAGCGCGCCCTGCTGTTCCTCACCGAGCACCAGACCCTTGAGCTGAAGGAGGAAAGCACCTTGAAAGATACCCGTTACGACCTGCTTCTCGTCATCGCCAATCAGGGCTACACCGGCTCCATCATGGACGCGGCCCGCGCCGCAGGGGCCGGCGGCGGCACCGTCATCCACGCCAAGGGCACCGGCATGGAGGGTGCGGCCAAGTTCATGGGCATCGACCTCGTGAACGAGAAGGAGCTGGTGCTCATCGTCGCCCGCACCAGCGAAAAGAACCAGATCATGAAGTCCATCATGGACGGGGCAGACAAGAAGGCCGGTGCCATCGTCTTCTCCCTGCCCGTCACCGACACCGCCGGTCTGCGTCTGCTGGACGAAGACTGAGCCAGTGGGGCTTTCATCTGTCGGATGAACAAAAATCCACGCCGCGGCAGGCCGCCGGGCGTGGATTTTTTTGCCGGTTTCCGGTATGATAGAAGAGATGATACGGGAGGCAAATGATATGATTCAGAATACGCACTGGAAACAGCTGGCCCGGACCTGGGCCTCCATCCTCTTCGGCAATGCGCTCTACTCGCTGGCGGTGGCCCTCTTCCTCGAGCCTGCGGGCCTCATCACCGGCGGTGCCACCGGCATCGCGCTGGCCATCGGGCGGCTGACGGGGCTGCCCGTCTCGGGGCTGCTGCTTTTCATCAACCTTGCTATGCTGGTCTGGGGCTGGGCGGTCCTTGGCCGGGCCTTTGCCCTCAACACTCTGGCCAGCAGCGTCCTCAGCCCGGCCTTTCTCGGCCTCTTTGAAGGGCTGCTGGCAGGCCGGGTGCTGACGGAGGACATCTTCCTCTGCACCGTTTTTTCGGGCCTCGGCATCGGCGTGGCGCTGGGCCTTGTCATCCGCTCCGGCGCATCCACCGGCGGTCTCGACATCCCGCCGCTGGTGCTCAACAAGTGGTTCAAGCTGCCGGTGTCGGCCACCATGCTGACCTTTGACATCGCGGTGCTGCTGATGCAGGCCGTGTTCAGCCCGGTGCAGCAGGTGCTCTACGGCGTCGTGATGGTGCTCATCCACACCATCGTCATGGACAAGATGCTGATGCTGGGTGCCAGCCGCACCGAAGTGAAGATCGTCAGCAGCCAGTCCGACGCCATCTGTGCCGCCATCCTCGCCCAGCTGGACCGCGGCGTGACCATCCTCCACGGCGAGGGCGGCTACACCCGCGAACCCAGCGCGGTGCTGCTGAGCATCGTGTCCAACCGGGAACTGCCCCGGCTGGAAAAGCTGGCCCACAGCATCGACCCCACCTGCTTCCTCATCGTGAGCCATGTCACCGAGGTCAGCGGCCGGGGCTTCTCGCTGGATAAGGATTATTTGTGATAAGAGAAACCTCTCCGTCAAAGCCAAAGGCTTTGACGGAGAGGTTTCTTTACAGCAGCGGCGCGATGACTTTGAGCAGCACACCCGCCAGATGGAGCAGGGTCTTGCCCTCCCAGATGCTCTCCCGGGTCGGCTCGACATCGCGGCAGAATTCCAGCGTTTTCTGGAAATCCTTCTCGATGGCGGGGATGCAGGCGGTGTCCTTCATCCAGACTGCATCCTCAAAATGGTGGTAGAGGCTGCGGTAGTCGAGGTTGATGGTGCCCACCACGGCCTCGCAGTCGTCCACTACAAAGACCTTCGCATGGACAAAGCCGGGCAGCCACTCGCTGATCCTGACCCCCGAGTCCAGCAGGGAGGCATAATGGGTCTTTGCCAGCGCGTAGGCGAACTTTTTATCCGGCACATGGGGCAGGATGAGGTGGACGTCTACGCCCCGCTCTGCCGCGAACTTGAGGGCCGTTTCCAGCTCGCCGTCGAGGATGAGGTAGGGCGTCATGATATGGATGTAGCGCTTGGCGCGGTTGAGCAGGTCGATGTAGACCATCTCGCCCACCCGCTCCCCGTCCAGCGGACAGTCGCCGTAGGGGGCGGCGAAGCCCTTTGCCGGGACCGAATAGGGCGGCGCAGAGAGGAATTTATCGAACTCCGACTCCCGGCGGATGCTCCACATCTCAAGGAAGAGGATGGTCAGCGTCCGGACGCCCTCCCCCTCCAGCATGACGGCGGCGTCCTTCCAGCAGCCATACTTCTCGATGTGGTTGATGTACTCATCGGCGAGGTTCACGCCGCCGGTGAAGCCCACCTTTCCGTCGATGACGAGGATCTTCCGGTGGTCGCGGTAGTTGTAATGGGTGGAGACGAAGGGCTGGACGGGCGCAAACACCCGGCACTGGATGCCCAGCTTTTCAAGGCGGCGGGGATAGTCCCGGGGCAGGGTCGAAAACTCGCAGGTGCCGTCGTACATGACCCGGACGTCCACGCCCTCGGCGGCTTTCCGGGCCAGCACCTCGAGGATCCTGCCCCACATGAGGCCCTCGTCAATGATGAAGTACTCGAGAAAGATGTATCGCTCTGCCTTTTCCAGCTGGCGCAGCAGCTCTGCGAACTTGGCTTCGCCGCCGGGGAAGTAGGTCACCTCCGTGTTCTGGTAGACCGGGAAGCCGCCGCCCCTGCCGTGGAGATACCGTGCCAGCGAGGCCGCGCCGGGGTCGGCCTCTTCCAGCGCCTCTGCTGCGGCGAGGGGCTGGGGCTGCAAGCCCCGGGCCTCCTCGGTGAGGCTGGCCGCCCGCTTCTGAAGGGCGTTGTGGCCAAAGTTGCTCTTGACGTAGAAAAACAGGGGCACGCCCACCACGGGCAGGATGGCGATGGTGACCATCCATGTGATCTTGGCGCTGTTGTCCATCCGGCTGTTGAGGATGTAGACCACCATGAAGACCGATACCGCAACGCTGCCGCCGAAGTAATGGGGCAGCAGGGTGCCGAACCACCGGAAGACGCCCCACAGCACCCCGACCTGCAGCAGCATCAGCAGCAGCACCAGCCCGAAGCGGCTGAAGATGGCGTGGACGATCCCCTTCTGGCCCTTTTTCAGGAGCCGGAGGCCGCCGTCCTCAAACTGCTGCATCCGGTCTTTCATGTTCTGCGAAAAGTTTTCCTTCTTCATGCTTCTCCTTTCGGGCGGAGGGTGACGGCAAACATCCCCTGCGCCGCGTGGCAGTCCTCCACCAGCTGCTTGGGCTGGGGGCAGACGCCGTGGTCGTGCCATGGGTCGTTGAACCAGTAATTTTCCTCGTCATAGCCCACCAGCAGCAGACAGTGTTCGTTGCACTTCCATGCAAAGTCGGTGCCGTCGGCCAGCAGCCAGTGGTCCCGCTTCTCGGGCACAGGCTGGAAGTCCAGTGTGGCCCAGAACACCACCGGCATCCCTGCGTCGAGGTAGCTGCACAGCTGGGCCGCCGTCTTGCCGCTCTCGTCCACGACCTCGAACCGGTCGGCTGCGCCCTCGTGCTCCAAGGCGCTGTTCAGCGCTTTCACGATGCAGGGCGCGTAGCAGCCGTAGCCGGTGTGGTCGTGGGGGTCTCCGGGGTAGACCTGCCACGGGTCGGGGCCGTAGAGCCTGCCGTCCTGCTCCCAGTAGGGGGCGTGGGGCAGGTCGCGGGCGATGAAGGTATCGGGGTCGATGCCGATGCCCACGGCCTGCAGCAGCATAACGCTGCTGATGCTCTCGCAGCCGTTGACCCAGCGCTCGGTCTGGTCGATGTACGGGGCAGGAACGATTTTTTTCATCAAAATGCCTCCCAGCAGGTGTTCGGCCCTGTCAAAACAGAGCGAAATGTGTTATTATGTAGGATAAGGATATTATACCCCACTTGGGGGATTTTTTCCACCACAATCGGCACGCGGAGGTTTTTGGAACATGAACAATCTCATCATCGGCATCGCAGGCGGCTCCGGCAGCGGCAAGACCACTCTGGCCTGTCGGCTCAAGGCGCTTTTCGGGGAGGACGAAGTGCGCCTCATCTCCCACGACAGCTACTACAAGCGCCACGACGAGCTGCCCTTTGAGGAGCGCTGCAAGCTGAACTATGACCACCCGGACGCCTTCGACAACGCCCTGCTCATCTACCACTTACAGGAGCTGAAGGCCGGCCGCGCCATCGACTGCCCGGTGTACGACTACGCCGACCACAACCGCAGCAACGAGGTGCAGCACATCGAGCCGGCCCCCGTCCTCATCGTGGAGGGCATCCTGCCCTTCGTGGAGCCGGAGCTGTGCGCCATGTTCGACTATAAGATCTTCGTGGACACCGACGCCGACGAGCGCATCCTGCGCCGTCTGGTGCGGGACGTCAAGGAGCGCGGCCGCTCCCTCGACAGCGTCATCCATCAGTATCTCACCACCGTCAAGCCCATGCACGAGGCTTTCGTCGAGCCGAGCAAGCGGAACGCGGACATCATCGTGCCCAACGGCGGCGAGAACACCACCGCCATCGAGATGTTGGCCCACCACATCCGCAGCCTCATCGAGAAAGCAAATATGCTCTGAGCTGCTCTACCGCAAAAAAAAACCGGGATCCCTGACGGGACCCCGGTTTTTTCGTTCCTGTGGTCAATTCTTGATGGAGGTACGCACCAGCGCACGCTTGAGGCGGGCCTGTGCCATCTCGTACTCGCGGCGGTCGAGGTCTTTGCGGGCCAGAAGCTCTTCGGCACGCTTTTTCGCCGCCTCGGCGCGGGCGTGGTCGATCTGCTCGGCCCACTCCCATGTGGTGGCCACCAGACGCACCTCCCCGTCCAGCACGGTGAGCATCCCGCCCATGCAGGCGGCACAGCGGCGCTGGCCGTCGGCATCGACGATGTGCGCCTCACCCATGCCCAGTGCGGTGCAGTAGTCGCCGTGCTTGGCCAGAATGGCGAGGTCGCCGTCGATGGCGCGGCAGACCACACGCTCGGCCTGCCCCTCAAAGGCGCAGCCGTCCGGTGTGACCACCGTCAGATGAAAGGTCGTCATGGTTTACCCCTTCTTCGCCTTAGCGAACACATCGTCGATGGTGCCCGCGAACAGGAAGGCGCTCTCGGGCAGGTCGTCGCACTCGCCGTTCAGGATCATGCGGAAGCCGCGCAGCGTCTCCTTCAGCGGGACGTACTGGCCGGGCATACCGGTAAACTGCTCTGCAACGTGGAAGCTCTGGCTCAGGAAGCGCTGCACCTTGCGGGCGCGGCTGACCGTGCGCTTGTCTTCCTCGCTCAGCTCGTCCATGCCCATGATGGCGATGATGTCCTGCAGCTCTTTGTAGCGCTGCAGCACCTTCTGGACGGCGCGGGCGATCTCATAATGCTCCTGACCCACGACCTCCGGGCTGAGGATGCGGCTGGTGGAGTCCAGCGGGTCCACAGCGGGGTAGATGCCCTGAGAGGCGATGTCGCGGCTCAGAACGGTGGTGGCATCCAGATGGGTGAAGGTGGTGGCAGGGGCCGGGTCGGTCAGGTCGTCGGCGGGGACGTAGACGGCCTGCACCGAGGTGATGGAACCCTTGCGGGTGGAGGTGATGCGCTCCTGCAGCGCGCCCATCTCGGTGGCCAGCGTGGGCTGGTAGCCGACGGCGGAGGGCATACGGCCCAGCAGAGCCGACACCTCAGAGCCAGCCTGCGTGAAGCGGAAGATGTTGTCGATGAAGAGCAGCACGTCCTGATTCTTGACATCGCGGAAGTACTCCGCCATGGTCAGGCCGGACAGTGCCACACGCATACGTGCTCCGGGAGGCTCGTTCATCTGGCCGTAGACCAGCGCCGTCTTGTTGATGACGCCGCTCTCGGTCATCTCGCCGTAAAGGTCGTTGCCCTCACGGGTGCGCTCGCCGACACCGGTGAACACCGAGTAGCCGTTGTGCTCGGTGGCGATGTTATAGATCAGCTCCTGAATGAGGACGGTCTTGCCGACACCGGCACCGCCGAACAGGCCGATCTTGCCGCCCTTGGCGTAGGGGCAGATGAGGTCAACGACCTTGATGCCGGTCTCGAGGATCTCGGTGGTGGACTGCTGCTCCTCATAGCTGGGAGCGGGGCGGTGGATGGGCCAGTAGGCCTCTGGGG
>NZ_DAWCVJ010000066.1:0-13293 GCF_052358865.1 Faecalibacterium sp. | reverse complement strand
TTGTCCTCATAGATTTTGCAAATCAGTTTTTCCAGTTCTCCGGCTCTCTTTTGAGCAGCAGCCAGACGCCTGCGCTTTTTCGATATATCGGCACTCTGTTGAGCAACCTGCGTCTCCTGAACAGTGTGAATAAATTCCGTCCGGTCATTTCTCGAATATTCAGCGATAGCCCGGAGCGTGTCGGAAACCAATGTCAGGACAGCACTCTCATTGATACGGTGTTGTGTAGGGCATAGTGTCCCACACGGAACTTTGGTATAATTGGAACAGGTATATTGAGAAACCCGCTTGCCATTATTGGTGCGGTGGACATACATCTTGCCGCCGCAATCGGCACAATAGAGCAAGCCTGTGAGGGGAGCCGCTTCGCCCCAGCCGTTTGGATAACGCCGTACATTGCTGCGGATTTTCTGCGCCAAATCAAAGGTCTGCTGGTCGATAATGGCTTCATGGGTATTCTCAAAGATCGTCCATTTGTCCTCAGAAACATAGTGGCTTTTCTTGTCCTTAAAGTGCTTGCGGGTCTTGAAATTGATGGTATGCCCTAAATACTCTCGTTTTTTCAAAATGTTCACGATGGTAGATGATCCCCACCCATAGGGGTCTTTGACCGGCTTTGAACGGTTCACACCCTCGTTGAAGCGGGCAAGGTGTACGACAGGAATTTCAATCCGGTCTGTGGATAATTTGCAGGCGATCTGGTAAGGCCCATATCCCTCCAGCGTGAGGGAGAATATACGGCGTACCACTTCGGCAGCTTCCTCATCTACCAGCCAATGCTCCCGTTTTTCGTCCCATAAGTAGCCGTAAATCACAGTGCCGGTCAGGTGCTTGCCACTCATGCCTTTTGACTTAAACACAGATCGGATTTTCCGGCTGGTATCACGGGCGTAAAATTCATTCATGATGTTGCGGAACGGGGTAAAATCGTCATCGCCTTTCAGACTGTCCACACCGTCGTTGATGGCAATCAGACGAACGCCTCGCTGCCGCAAAACCTCCATAACTTGACCGACCTTCAGATAGTCGCGTCCTAACCGGCTCATGTCCTTGATGACGATTGCCTCTACACGCCCTGCCTCCACTTCCTCCATCATCGCCAAAAATCCGGGGCGGTCAAAACGGGTGCCTGAGATACCATCATCGGTAAAGTGCGTAGGGTTTGGCAGCCCATTCCGGCGGGCAAAATCCTCTAACATCTGTTTTTGGTTGGATATGGAGTTGCTCTCGCCCTGTAACTCATCGTCCCGGCTCAGGCGCTCGTACAGTGGGGTAATTTTTTCATTTCTCATGGCTGTACCTCCTGAAACAAAAATGCTCTAAGTGATTGCTTCACTAACCATGACAAAATCATGATTAAGAAGTCACTTAGAGCATATATCACCGCTGCTTAACTTGTACTTTTTGTACTGCTTCACGGCGAAGCAATCGGGCTTGCGCTTTTCCAGCCCCGCAAACATATAGTCCACGGCGTTCATAAAGTCCTCGTCATCCTCCTTGACCTCCATCCCGGAAATCATGTCCACCAGCGTGTTCATGTTTCGATCCTCGGCAGGGCCCTCGAAGATGATATAGGCGATAAGCGCACAATACAAAAGTGTCTCGGCCTTCGTCCAAAACGGATCGCCCTCCTTGCCCTCTCCCTTGGTGTTGGAGATCAGCGCATTGACAAACTTTAGGATGTCGGCCTCGTTCTTGATGTACGCCAGCGGGTTATAGTGCATGGACTTGGAAAAATCAATGCTATTAAAAACCTTGATTTTATATCCACGCTTTTTTTGCAGGAAATAGCCCACCTGCCCGAGGACGCCGCCTTTTGGATCGACCACCACATACGAGGAATGGGCTTGAAGAAGCTGGGGCGTGAGCCAGAACCGGGTTTTGCCCGAGCCGGACGATCCGATGATACAGGCGTTGAGGTTGCGGGCATTGGCCGGGATCTTCGGGCGGGTGTTCATGGTGAGAAGCTCCGTCCCGGTGAGAATGACATTGTTCTCAAACTTTGGATCGACAAAAGGCTGGATGTCTTTAGGCCCGCCCCAACGGGAGCTGCCGTATTCCTCATCCCGGCGATATTTCTTGGCGTTCTTGCTTTTCACATAGATTAGCAGCCGAAAAGCCACAGCGCCCACAATATCAATGAGCCAGTCAAAGGGATCAAGCCCCGGCGAGAAATCCGCAAAGGCCACGCCGATGGTCTGCATCAGCCCCAGCAGCTTTTCCCCGAAGTTTGCACCAGCGGCCAGACGGTAAGCCGTCCCCATTTTCAAGCAGGCCCAGCCGATGAACAGATACGGGATATTGGGAAGTACATATTTTCTGATTTTATCTGTCCGCATGGGCCGCCTCCTTTACGCGCTCCTTCTGGCGGGGCTTTTCCTTGGCAAGCTGATCCGCCGCCCGTTTGAGCTGTTCCCGGATGGGGACGCGCCGGGACTTGGATTTATCCAGCACCTTCCGGGAGTATTCAGAAAAACAGGCCGTCATCGCGTCGGCCTGTCCCGTCTTGAAGAAAAGCAGATATTTGTCCGGCCCGGTTTTATAAAAGGCATAGTCCACATTCCACTTCCGGGCTACCCGGTCAAATACCTTGGGTGCGTCCACCTCGATACTGCTGGTGGCCGCGCCGTGAGCCATGAGCTTTTTCACGCTCTGTTTGCCGTGGGGCGTTTGGGCCTCCCGGCGGGCCTTGGCAACCTTACGGCCAACGGCCCGGAGCGCATAGGCAAGGCTCCGGGCCGTCAGCTTACTGGCCTTCATGGAAATTGCGATTGTGCGCCGGGAAATATCTTCGTCAACCAGCTATACCACCTCCTAACCTTGGGACAAAGTGTCTCGAAGTGCTAACGCTCCTCGCGCCCCGGACTGATGCGGTGCTTTTCGGTGTCCAGCGCCGATTTGTCGATAATGCCTTGGTAGGCCGCCATCTGCTCCCGGATGTTGAGCTTGGGGTAGGCGAAAATGCGGTGCTCGTCGGGAATATCCTCCCTGCCGTGGTACACCTCAATAAAATTGCCGTAGTTGTTCCGCACATACCCACCGGGGGCGTAGTGGCCGCTTTCATTGATCCGGGCGTCCCGCCCGTATGCCTCGTAGTCGATATAGTCAATGAGATGTTCCGGGATCTCGACGGCCCCGAAGTCTTGAATATACAGCCGCCCCAGCTCCTCGTCGTTGCTGATACCGGGCTCGAAGTCGAAGCAATCCAAATTATGCGTCAAATTGATCAGCTCCTGAACGCTGCCGGTATATTCGCCGCTGTCTATCACGGCCTCAAACTTCTCCAGATCGGCGGTGCCCATATCGGAGAGCAGATGGGCCAAATGGTTGAGCTCGTCAAGGTTTTCGTACTCGCCCAAATAGTCATACAGGCCCAGCACATCGCCGTCAAAAGAGGTAATGAAAATCTCCTCATATCGAATACCGTCCACGCCGATCCGCTTTAAGAGCGCCTGCACATCCTCGGTAGTAGCGGGGAACTTGAGGGTTTCACCCACAAGCTCCCCTTCGTTGTACTTGCCGAGGTTTGTCACATACGCCTCGAACAGCGATGGCATATCAGCGGCGGCCCTGGCCCTTGACGGTCAGGATGCCCTCCAGCGTGGTGGAGGTGATACCCAGCCGCTGGGCAACGGCGATGTCGTTTTTCATGGCCTCGGTGACAGTATGGCCGCACACCACCAGCACATGAGAGCGGCGGAGCAGGTCGCGGCTCATGTCGATGCCGCTTTTGTGCTCCTCGGGAATAGCATCATTGAGGAACAGGGGCAGATACAGGGTGGGACAGATGGGCGAAAAGCCCGCCTCATACACAGCGCGGCAATACTGCGCCGCCCGTTCTGCGTTTTCGCTGTCGCCGCCGTACCATGCGGCGGTAACATACGCAAGGGGTCGTTTCATATTGAATACCTCCGATAATTTATAATGTAGGTTCAGCCCAATCCCCCCGCCCTTTCCCAATCATGGGAAAGGGGGCGGCTCTGGAGGATATACCCCCGCCGCGCCGCTGAGAGTAGCACAGCCGGGGCCGCCCGTCAAGGGCAAGCCGCCGCAAGCGGCGGGGTCATGCCCCCTTGACAGGCAGCTCCCGACTGCGCTTTGATTTGGGCGGCGACGGGGGATAAACCACCAGAGCCCTCTGTGAAAGGGCGTGAAAAAACCTCGGGACAAAGTGTCTCGAGGTTACTTCTCCAAATCCGCCTTTTTCTCGGGCTTTTTCAGCTCGGGCGGCTGTTTCTCTTTCCATTCGTCCAGCAGGGACATGATCTGCTCCTTCATCTTGACAGGAGTGACCTCCTTGCCAAAATACTTCTCCAGTTCGGCCATAGAAATAATCACGCCGCGATCCTCCTTTTTCTTTTCACTCAGAATACCGTCGATCACATCGCCGTTGAGCTTGCCCGCCTGATCCAGCTCCCGGAGCCGTTTGGCCTGAGCGTGGGAGGGCGAGGACTGCTCACCGTCGATAGACACGGCAATCAACCTCTGGTTTTTCGGTTTGATGTACGAGATCTCCACGGCGGGCATGAAGCCTAGCCCCTTTTCGTCCACCTTACTCAGCAGCTCCGGGACAAGGAAATTAAGGCGAAGATACCGCATGACCTTTTTGTAGTTCATATCGTGCGCTTCGCCAACGATCTCAACAGAGCGTTTTCCCACATCACCGGGAGCAACGCCGTCCAGCCGCCCGCCCTGGTGCTTGATGGCCTCCACTTCCAAATCCAGCAGGGCGGCCAATTCGCTGGGAAGTGTCTGATCTCGCTGCTTGTTACTGTCCCGCATGGCCTGCACAGCTTCTTGGTCGGTCATATCCCGGACAATAAAGGGCATTTCCTCCAGCCCGGCCAGCTCACTGCCGCGAGTACGGCGGTGGCCCGCGATAATCTCAAAACCGTTGCCGTCTTTCTCCGGGCGGGCAAGACCGGGAACCATAACGCCGTTTGCTTTAATGGACGCGACGGTTTCCTGCATCTTGGCGTCATCCGTGACCTTGAACGGATGGGGACGGAATGTGTGGAACGGGTGGAGCTCGGAAAGTTTCAGATAGACCAGCTTGCCCTCCTCCACAGGACGGGGCGGGGGCGTAGGTGTCTGGGGCTCCGCCGCGATCCCGGCCTCGGGGCCAGCACCACCGCCAGCGGTGGCCTGTTCCGGGGCGGGAGCCGCCTTGACCGTTGCGGCCTTTTTACCTTGGGACACTTTGTCTCGAGGTTTGGGCGGCTGGGCCTCGTCGGGGGCCGCCTTATCCGCCTTGGGTGGGCGGCCTCTGCGGGGCTTTGCCGCCGTCTGCTCTTTGTCGGCCTCGGGCGCTGCCTGCTCCGCTTTTTCAGCCTTCGGGGGACGGCCACGGCGGGGCTTTTTCTGTTCAGCCGCAACCTCCTCCTGCGGCTTTTCCTCCTGGGCCTGTTCAGCCGCTTTCTCGGGCTGGCCGGGAGCGGGAGCCTCCGGGGTGGGCGGTTCGGCCTGTTCCACAGCATGGCGGGCCGCCGCCCGCTGTTCTGCCATCAGCTCTTCGATTTTCTCAAAGGGTACAACCACATCGCCGGGAGCGGGCTGGGCCGGGGCCGTACCGGGCCCATCTGCTACGGGAGCTTCGGGGGTGCTATGCTCCTCCGCGCCCGTGGGCGGTTTCTTTTCTTCCATTTGCTAACCTCCTATCTTTTTGTAATGTTGCACAAAATTTCGCTTGAAAATTTTGTACTTATTTTTTTGAAAAATCCTGCCTCCTTCCGAGCTTTCCACGCAAAAAAGCCGCCCTTGGTCTTGACCGGGCGGCCTTTTGCGTAATGTGATAGCTCTGTTTTGTTTTGGTGGGTCTGAAAACCCTTGTATTTACAGCGTTCCTAATAGGAGGTATTCATATGTGGCAGCGCAGACGGGCTTTCGTTATGGAATCATTCTGTTTCAATTATTCTGATATTCGCTCTGACTTACATGGCGTTCCGTAAAACACGCAGTCGTTCTTCAAACGTTGCTTTCCATGCCGGATGCTCGGAGAATACGGTGTGCTCCACCTGACGGACTTGGTTCAGTCCGATGTTCCGCACCGCTTCCACTGCAGCATCTTTTTGGCTCAGATGGCGTTTTCCCACGGTCAGACAGTTTGCGCCTTCTGGCGTGTCGTACTGCTGAAACGCCCGGTTGAAGTCCATCAGGTCATGCAGACGGATGGGCTGATTGGTTTCGTTGTCTACCAGCAGACCCCAATTTTCCCAATGACGGTCAGTATTGCCCACCAGATAATCCAGAATGTTCATCATATAGTAGCCGGGAGCATCCAGCTCTAAGATCTTATCCAGCGTGTTCCAATCATGGTTCGTGCAGTAGACGTCATAGGCTGCATAGGTCACAAGACTGTATCGCTGAGATGTCATGATTTTGCTGATAGAAACCGGCTCATTTTCAAACATCCCCTGCTCATACAGTATCTGATGGCAGTCAAAGCACCGGCAGATTTTGCTTGCCAGCACTTCACATTCCACCGCATCCCTGCCGCCATCCTTGTAAAGATAGAATCCATCCTCTTTGCGCACCCATGCTTTGGGGTACAAGCCGCCCGTAGACAGGTCATTTGCCAGAAGATGGGCGTTTGTCACCGTCATTTGGTGCCCCCGCAGCGCAATATCCACAAGCGCATTGCTTAAGGAGTGTGCAAAAAGGTTGATATCCTCGAATCGAATCTTCTCGTTTTCTTCTTTCACCCAGAACACATCCAGCAAAGACAGACAATGGTAGGATAATACAATCTGTGCTCGTTCCCTGTCCGTAACACTCTGAGATGCACCGATACTGTTCAGGATTTCCTTGGCGTAGGTGCGATCCAACGTCAACATCCGGGAGGCGCACCAATAGTAAAAGTTCGTTACATTATTGATGCGCTCGTCAAAATCATCCGATTCCACCAGAACCAGATCATAGGGCATGAAATCCTCGAGGCAGACCTTGCATTCCCCTGTCGTGCTGAGTTGTGCCACACAGCTTTCCCGGTGCATGATCTCGTAAAACATGGTTTTCATCCCTCCCTGCGTTCTGTGTCTTGCTCTGAATTTATATTACCTTCTTTTTTCACGGGACGCAAGAGCTTTTACTTTTCAAAAAGCTTTTTCTGCTGCTCCATCAGGACGGTTTCGATACGCTCTTTCAGCAAAAAGTGGAACTGTTTTGGGTAATATGCAGCGTCAAATAATTTCCAGCCATTTGTGATCCTCCGCCATTCTTCCCTGCGTCTTTTCAACAAGCAGAACCGGGTCATATTCCGGAACGCCAACAGCATCCAGATAGTAATCCAAGCCCTTTCGTGTTTTCGGAATGCATCGGTCTGCCAGAAAGGCCAGGAAGTCTTCCCATGAGGGCGTTTCGTTCACACCAAACGCAGTATCCAGTATTTCGTCAACTTTGTTTTCGATGCAGATCTGCTCCGCTGTAAAATCTGCCAAAATCACGGTACACAACGTATCTCCGTCATAATACCGATATTCTTTCAGCTGATGTCCTTTCTGTTCTGCATTTCTGCGGAACAGTTCCGAGTCTGTTGATGCAAGCGGTCGGACGGTGATTTTTTCACCGTCAAAAGAAAGTTCTACCCGGTTATCTTTCTGGATTCCCATCGCACGAAGCCACACTGCCGGGAGATTGACCGAATACTTTTCTGCATTCTTTCCTGCTGTTCCCCCTGCTTTTCTTCTCATAATTTTCACGCTGCGACGATTCATGCACTTCACCTTCCCTTACAAAAAGAATACCATATTGGCCGCCAATAATCAACCGTTTTGTTGTGTCGGCAGCATTTCAAAACACTTATGTAACACAAAAAGCCCCACGCTCAACACTGCCTCTGAATCTGACCGTCTCTGGTCAGAGCAGAAAAGCTTATGTTGAGCGTGGGGCTTTGTTTATCGGCTCGGCTGCCAGCCGGGCTTTTGGTGTTCCTTGGGTTTGTAAGTTCCTTTGGTAGTATCGATCACCGCCTGCAGCAATTCGAGCTTCTGCCATGTGGGGCAGTTCAGACGGTCGATTTTTTCGATCACATAGTTGGCGTGGGCGGTTGCGACCCGTTTTCCGAGTTCGTCCCATCCCTCTTTCGTTTTGGGGTAATGTACCACCACTTCAATGGGGGCACTCTTTCGCATGGCTCACTCACCTCCGATTACATCGCTATCACCTCATTTTTACGGGTTACTGGTTGTCCGCTATTCGCTGCGGTTTCCGCTCAGAACGTTCAGAGCCAGACTGACCAGCAAAGCCATATCAATGCGGAGCATTTCAGCCTTGCTGGCATAGCCCATAAAGCGTTCGATGCGGGATTTATCGATCGTGAAGATCTGCTCCAGAAGAATCATGGACGGTTCTTCAAAGGCCGGGTTGGAATCCACCAGCACATGGGTGGGCTGTTTTTTCTTCTTTTCCGTCCGGGTGGTAACAGTTGCAACGACCAACGTAGGCGAATGACGGTTTCCAATGTTGTTCTGCAGAACTACCACAGGGCGTTTCCCGCCCTGTTCCGAGCCGATATGCGGCTCCATGTCTGCATAGTAGATGTCCCCTCTGAGATATCTCCAATTGTTCGGTAACATAAAAATCAACCTCCTTTTTATGTAAGAAACAGCCGCCGCGGACGAATACCACGACGGCTGTTGTTCAGGAGGTAGAACGAAATTGTCAGTTTTTCAGCGGCAGGCTCATCTCACGGCTGGCACCGTTATAGATGCGGAGAATCTGCCGCATGTGGCGGTTTGCAGAACTGCCGGTGTCTTTCTGAGCCAGCTGCGTGATGGTTTTCGGATGTGTCCTTGCCAGCTGCTGCACCAGCCGCTCCCGGCTGTACTCGCCCTCGTATACGGAGATGAAGCGGGCCACACCCCGGATCACACCGGCAAGGTAGGCGTCTACATTGCCCTTCCACGCCTCGTTGATGATGCGAAGCATCTCGACGTAGCGCTCACAGCCATACTGCTTGTACAGCTCGTATGCCGTTTCGATGCAGTAGATTTTCCAGGGTGCCCGGATGCCGTCATAGGCAAATTCCACACCGGCATTCGACGTGATTCCCACAAAGTAAAGTGCATCCGGGTTTTCGGCCACCAGATTTGCACGAAGGCGTTCGCCCGCCGTCAGGCAGGTACGGCGATTCGTTCGCAAGTGCGTTTTTCTGAATCGATGTGATCATTTTGATCACATCGATTTACTTTATTGCAATTTCCGGGCTGCCCGCCCACTGCCAGCTTGGTCGATTCATACTCCTTGCCCAGAAGAAACTTCTTTCGTTCTGGGCTGAGATTTCTGCGGCCAAGCTGATTTTTGCAGATCCATGCAAGCGCTTCGTACTTGTTCGCAAGCTGGATTTCTTCCACTTCAAACTTGATAAAACCGTGCTTTTTCAGGATGCGGTAGCGGGTGTGCCCATCCAGAATGTAGCCATTCCATGTGATGATGGGATTCAGAAGACGACCCTCGGCAATGATGTTCTGCTCAAGCTGCTGTTCTTCCTCAAACTGCAGCGGCGGAATTTTGCTTTGGAACTCCGGGTCAATTTTAAGCTGGCTCAGTTTCACGTCGGTTCTCCTTTCCGGTCATTTTCGATTTACGGACAATGGGCTGAACGTAGTAGTCAAACCCATATCGTGTCTGGCAATACGTGCAGACATCCTTGACGAGCTGCCTGGGGTCGGCTCTGCGGAGACGGACGCCCTTTGCGTCCAAAAATGCCCCTCGGCAGACGGCGCACAAAGTTGTCAGGGTGGATTCATCCACCTTTTTTGTGGTCTTGCGATTCATTTGCGTACTCCTTTTCGCTGATATATAAAAACGCCGTCCGTGGTTACCCTCGAACGGCGTTTGGAAAAGGTTTTGTATGGTTTCTCTTAATTTGCCCCCGGCACCCCTGAGAAAGGGAAACATTCAGGCGTTGGATTTGCACCACTCCATTGGCCTCTCGGCCACCCCGTCTTCTTTATGACCGGGCCGCGAATTACGGAAGTATCATTATCTGGAAGTACCTGAAGCTGCATATTCAATTTTCAAGGTCCGCCCGGCTGCGGCTCCCGCTCCCTTTCGGAGGTGGGCCGCTGCCGTGACAATAGTGTATCGTACTTTCGAGCAAAAGTTTATGGACTCGTAGTCCAAGTCACCCACCCTCTTAGTCCATATATTGTATACAACAGTTCCAAAAAGCAAAAAAATCCCGCCTGAAAAGCAAAACCTTCGCTTTGCCCTCAGACGGGATGTCTTTCTATGCGACTTCTATAAATTCAAAAACCCATTGTCCAGCATTTCCGCGCTCAGGCTGCCCGCATCCGGGGTGTCTGTCATGATGCCGCGTGCTCCGTGCGCTACCATTTCGCGGGCGCGCTGCCCGGCTTTTCCTGCCAGCTACGGTCCGCTGAGAAAGACAACGCCTTTTTCCCGGCTGGGGAAAGTATCCGGCTGCACACAGTCCGCAAAATGCGGCGGCACCAGCAGCAACTATGGCCCGCCCAGCTGGATCTGCTGTAGCTGACGAAGGAAATGCGCATCGCCGGAAAATTGCATGGGTTTTACCGCAATTTGATTGCAACCGCCTTGAAATTATCTTACAATCATAAATACTTTCTTTTCACAAGAGAATCGAGGAACAAAAAAATGACATATAAAGATATCAAACACAACGAAGAAGTCAACGAACTGCTGAAAAAGGGCAACCAGAATCTGGGCCTGCTGGGCTATACCGACCACTCGCAGGCTCATTGCGTCCGGGTAGCAGAAACCGCTGCGCATATCCTGAAAAAATTCGGTTATTCGGAACATGACATCGAGCTTGCCCGGATCGCAGGCTATATGCACGATATCGGAAATGCCATCAACCGGAACCGCCACGCCGAATACGGTGGACTGCTGGCCAATGAGATTCTCAAACAATATGACCTGAGCATTCCGGACCGCATCACCATCGTGTCTGCCATTTCCAACCACGATGAATCTACCGGCGGGGCTGTGGACCCCATCTCGGCAGCCATCATCATCGGTGACAAGACCGATGTGCGCCGCAGCCGCGTGCGGGAAAAGCCAAAGGCAACCTTTGATATCCATGACCGGGTCAATTACGCGGTGACAGACCAGACTCTGAAAATCAACATCGAGAAAAAGGTCATCTCGCTGAATCTGCAGATCGACACCGACATTTGCAGCATGTACGAATATTTTGAGATTTTCCTGCAGCGGATGCTGATGTGCCGCGGGGCTGCCGATATGCTGGGAGCAACCTTCAAGTTAACGGCCAATGGGGCCAAAGTTCTTTAATGTGTAGCCATCTCCTTAAAGAACAGGAACCAGCCTTTACAATAAAAAACAAAAAGTCCCGCCTGAAAGTAAAGCTTTCACTTTCAGGCGGGATGTCTTTCAATATGACTGCTATGGCGGCATGCGTGACCATGAACTCTGCACGATGTCAATTCCTAGACAACTTTTTTCAAATATCGCTATTGTCTGTGGTCTTTGGCAGGGCGCGTCCTATTCAGGGGTGCACCCTGTTTTTGTTTTACCCTTAATCTTCTAGCCCATGGTTTCCGGCCACCGGCCTGTATGATTTGCTACAGGTCGTTGGCCGGTTCTATTATTTTTCGATTTTTTCCAATGTAGGCATGGCAGGGATAGCACCGTGGCGGCTGGTGGTGATGCTTGCAGCCTTGTTGGCGGCAAAAGCCAGAATGCCTTCCAGCTTGTCCACAGTCAGGGTGTCCAGCTCCTCCTTGCAGAGCTTGGACAGAGCAGCCCCAAAGAAGGTATCGCCTGCCACACGGCCGGTTTTCTCTCCAAAGCGGTAGCATACGCCGTTTGCACCCAAGGTGACAAAGATCATCCGGATGCCGTTCTGTGCCAGTTGTGCCGTGCCGTTTTCGCAGTCGGTGGTGCCGGTGAGCAGGGGCTGCTCCTTTCAGCGGTGCACCAGCAGCGCCTGATAGGGTTCCAGTTCCACATCTGCCAGCCAGACGGAAGTGCCCTCCGGGGTGTGATACTCGCCGCCCAGAGCGTCCAGACTTGCCCCTGCCGGGTACTCGGTAAAGTTGAACAGCCCCACCAGCGTTTCCTCACCGCGCTTGCGTACCAGCGCCAGCACGCCGGGGTTATGGCTGTCCCATGTGGTCACCCACGCATCCGGGGCAAAGCAGGGGTCTGCCCGCATCTGGCGCAGCTGCTCCATGCCCTGCCACAGCTGGTTTTGCAGCGTGCCCTTTTGGGTGCGCTGCTTTGCGTCCTCCCAGTTGAATTTGCTGCGATGCAGATTGCGGCTGTCCTCCACACGGTCGGGGTCGTTTTTGTAGTCCCAGCCATTGAGTTGAGCAATCTCATCGCCGCAGTTCAGCATGGGGAAACCCTGCAAAAATGCCATAGCAGTGTGCAGCAGCAGATCACGCTTCACGGCGTAGTCCAGTGCGGTTTTGTCGTCCTTTTCCAGCGCCTGCTCCACGCCGCACAAGCTGGTGGTGGTGCCGCAGCTCCGGGCATCGCCGGTGGCGGGGTCGTAATTGTACAGCTCGCCCTTTGCCCAGCTGCCGGGGAAATTGCCCTCGTAGAAGTGGTAGAGGTATTCCTTGTGCTTCTGGGGGTCGATGCCAAGCCGGTTTTCCACCGCCTCGTCCAGACCCCAGCCGATGTCATCGTGGCAGCGCAGATAGTTTACGAACCAGCAGTTGTCCGGCAGGGCGTGGAGGGCATCCAGCTGCGCCTTCAGCAGCCGGGTGTCCCGGCTGGCAAGGGCACCCCACAGGTTGACCATGGTGGACACGTTGTAGAGCATATGGCATTCCGGTTTTTCCGGTGTGCCGAAATAGGCGGCAAGCTCCTTGGGAGCCATGACTACCTCGCCCTTGAGCACGACAGCGGGGCAGACACATTCCAGTACCATGCGGAGCATCCGCACGATGGTGTGTACCTGCGGCAGATTGCGGCAGGTGGTGCCCAGCTGCTTCCAGATGTAGGGCACGGCGTCAATGCGGAACACCTCCACGCCCAGATTTGCAAGGTGCAGGATGCTCTTGGTCATGTCCACGAACACCGCCGGGTTTCCGTAGTTCAGGTCCCACTGGTAGTCGTGGAAGGTGGTCAGCACCCACTTGTGCATCTCCTCGCACCATGTAAAGTTGCCGGGGGCGGTGTTGGGGAACACCTGCGGCACGGTCTGCTCGTACTGGTCGGGGATGGTGCGGTCCTCATAGAGGTGGTAATAGGCCTGAAACCACGGGTCGCCCGCCTTTGCCGCCATGGCCCAGCGGTGGGTGCTGGCGGTGTGGTTCATGACAAAATCCAGACACAGGCTGA
>NZ_DAWCVJ010000065.1:0-14747 GCF_052358865.1 Faecalibacterium sp. | reverse complement strand
GATTGGAGATGTGAATTAGAGACAGGTCCCCGGCGGAGTGGGTACCGTGACCACCTCCGTGCTGGTGAGCAATGTGGTGGAGGCGGCAGAAAAGACCGTATAACTTCTTTATAATAAAAACAGAGAGGACAGCCCGCGAAGGATGATCCTCTCTGTTTTTGTTTTATCGTTCTGTCAGCACAAAGGTCAGCTCTGCCGAAGCAGCACACTTGCCGTCCACATAGGCTGAGGCCTTGCCGATGCCCACCGGGCCGCGCTGCTCCACCAGCTCACAGTGGAGGGTGAGCACATCGCCGGGAGTGACCTGCTTGCGGAAGCGGGCATTCTTGATGCCGCCGAAGAGGGCCAGCTTGCCCTGATTCTCCGGCAGGCTCAGGGCCGCGACGGCACCGGTCTGGGCCAGCGCCTCAAGGATGAGGACGCCGGGCATGACCGGCGTGCCCGGGAAATGGCCGCAGAAGAACTCCTCATTGCGGGAGACGCACTTGCGGCCGATGGCCCACTGGCCCGGCTCGTAGTCCAGAATACGGTCCACGAGGGCGAAAGGATACCGGTGGGGCAGGATGGCCGCGATCTCCTCGCTGGTCAGGCAGTTCGGGGTTTCACGGACGGTGCGGGGTTCTGCCATCGCTCAGCCCTCCCACTTCTTGAAGGCCAGACAGGCGTTGTGCCCGCCAAAGCCCAGACTGTTGCTCAGGGCGTACTCCATCTTCATCTCCCGGCCGACGTTGGGCACATAGTCCAGATCGCACTCGGGGTCGGGCTGCTCGTAGTGGATGGTGGGGGGCGCGAACTGATCCCGGAGAGCCAGTGCGGTAAAGACGGCCTCGATGCCGCCTGCGCCGCCCAGCAGATGGCCGGTCATGCTCTTGGTGCTGACCACGGCGATGTCCTTGGCATGGTCGCCAAAGACGGCATGGATAGCGGCCGTCTCGCAGCTGTCGTTCATGTGGGTGCCGGTGCCGTGGGCGTTGATGTGGTCGATCTGCTCGGGGGCGATGCCGCCGTCCTTCAGGGTCAGCTTCATGCAGCCGATGGCACCGGTGCCGCCGGGTGCGGGAGCCGTGAAGTGGTAGGCGTCGCAGTTGGCACCGTAGCCCACCACCTCAGCGTAGATGTGTGCGCCGCGGGCCTTGGCGTGCTCCAGCTCCTCGAGGACCAGCACACCGCTGCCCTCGCCCATGACGAAGCCGCCGCGCCGTGCGTCGAAGGGCAGGCTGGCCGCGTCGGGGTCGGTGGAGGTAGAAAGGGCCTTCATGCTGGTAAAGCCGCCGATGCCCAGCGGGCTGATGCAGCTCTCCGCGCCGCCACAGACCATGACCGGCTCATAGCCGTCCCGGATGCGGTGGAAGGCGTCGCCCACGGCGTTGGTGCCGCCGGCGCAGGCCGTCACCGGGCAGGTGCAGATGCCTTTGAGGCCGAAGCGGATGGCGATCTGGGCCGCAGCCATGTTGGCGATGGCCATGGGGACGAAGTAGGGGCTGACCTTTTCCATCCCCTTCTCCTCGCCCCGGGCGTGCTGCTCCTCAATGGTGGGCAGACCGCCGATGCCGCTGGACACGATGACGCCGATGTCCTCGGCCTCCGCCTCGCAGTCGATGCCGCTGTCCTGAATGGCCTCGGCGGCAGCGCCCAGTGCCAGCAGGGTAAAGCGGGCCATCTTGCGGGCCTCTTTTTTGTCCACGACGGTCTCGGGGTCGAAGTCCTTGACCTCGCCCGCCAGCTTGCACTTGAACTCGCTGGCGTCGAACTGGGTGATGGGGCCGATGCCGCACTTGCCTGCGCGGGCGGCAGCCCAGCTGTCGGCGGTGTTATTACCAAGAGGGTTCACGGTTCCCAGACCGGTGATGACGACTCTGCGTTTTTCCATAGAAAAAGCTCCTTTTACATTGCCATGCCGCCGTCCACACAGAGCACCTGCCCGGTGAGATAGCTGCTTTGTTCGGCGGCAAAGAAGGCCACCGCGTTTGCCACGTCCTCCGGCTGTCCGGCGTGTCCCTCCGGGATGGTCTTGCACATCTCGGTGCGGACGGCCTCCGGCAGGGCGGCGGTCATATCCGTAGCGATGAAGCCGGGGGCCACCGCATTGACGGTGACATTCCGGCTGGCCAGCTCTTTGGCGAGGCTCTTGGTCAGGCCGATCAGGCCCGCCTTGCTGGCGGAATAGTTGGTCTGGCCCGCGTTGCCCCGCAGGCCCACCACGCTGCTCAGGTTGACGATGCGGCCATAGCGCTGGCGCACCATCCGGCGTGCAGCCTCCTTGCAGCAGAGGAACGCACCCTTGAGGTTGGCGTTCAGGACGGTGTCAAAGTCCTCCTCGGAAAGGCGGAGGATGAGGTTGTCGCGGGTGATGCCCGCGTTGTTGACCAGAATGTCCACCCGTCCGAAGGCGTTCACCGCCTCTTCAAACAGCTTCTTGCAGCCCTCGGCGGTGGAGACGTCGGCCTGCACGGTGACAGCCTCCACGCCCTGCTCCTTGCAAAGAGCGGCCGTCTCGGCGGCAGCGGCCTCGCCGTGGCAGTAGTTGACCACCACATTGCAGCCCTGCTTTGCCAGCGCGAGGCAGACGGCCCGGCCGATGCCCCGGCTTCCGCCGGTGACGACGGCGGCACGGGTCAGCTTTTCTTCGCTCATGCCTGTGCCTCCTTCCAGCCGGTGAGGAAGGCTTCCAGCTCTTCTGCCGTCTCGACAGCAGTGCAGCGGACATCCGTTCCCAGCGTCTTTTTCACGAAGCCGCTCAGGGCCTTGCCCGGGCCGACCTCGAGGATGTCGGTGACGCCCAGCTCGCCCAGACGGCGGAGGGTGTCTTCCATGTAGACGCTGCTCTGCACCTGCTTTTCCAGCAGGGCCGGGATGGTGTCGCTTTCGGCCTTTTCATGGCCGAGGCAGTTGAAGAGGACCGGCGTTTCCATCTCGCCGAAGTGCTCAGCCTCAAAGCGCTTTGCCAGCGCATCCCCTGCGGGGTGCATCAGGCGGGTGTGGAAGGGGCCGCTGACCTTCAGGGGGATGCAGCGGCGGGCACCGGCGGCTTTCGCCAGCTCGGCAGCCTTTTCCACTGCGGCCTTCTCGCCGCCGATGACCAGCTGGCCCGGGCAGTTGTAATTGCAGATCTGCACGCAGCCCAGAGCGGAGGCCTCCTCGCAGCACTTTGCCAGTGCGTCGCGGTCGAGGTTCATCACGGCGGTCATGCCGCACTCGATGCCCTTGGCCGCATCGGCCATGGCCCTGCCGCGGAATGCGGCCAGCTCCACCGCCTGCTGTGCGGTGAAGACTCCGGCTGCTTCCAGCGCGGAGTATTCGCCCAGCGACAGACCGGCCAAATAGTCGGCCTTCACGCCGTTTTCCTTCAGGACAGCCGTGACACCGGCGGCAAAGGCCACCATGCAGGGCTGGGTGTACTGGGTCAGATTCAAAACGCCTTCCGGGTCGTCGAAGCAGACGCTCTGCAAATCAAAATCGAGGTCTGCGGCGTCGAACGCCTCCCGGAACGCGGGGTATCTCTCGTAAAGGTCTTTGCCCATGCCGGGGTGCTGAGAGCCTTGGCCGGCATACAGAATGGCAAGCTTCATTGGTGTTTCCTCCAATCGTCCATCAGTTCCTCCATCAGCTCCCGGACGCTCCGCATCCGGTCGAGACGGCTCACATTGGCTCCGCAGAAGAAGAGTCCCTCTTCCACGTTGCCCTTCACGGCCTCGATGAGGGCGTGGGTGATGCAGTAGGGCACCTTGGCCGGCTCGCAGGCTTTCAGGCAGCGGGCACAGTGCTTCGGCGGGAAGCGAAGTCCCTGCTCGAGCTTCTGCACCAGCGGGGTCGCCAGCGCACGGCCCGGCATCCCCACAGGGCTGTGGATGATGCGGACGTCCTCCGGCTTTGCGGCCAGCAGGACGTCTTTGTAGGTCTGGCTGGCGTCGCACTCATAGGTGGGGATGAACCGGGTGGCGAGCTGTGCGCCCGCAGCACCCATCTTTGCATAGTGGGCAATGTCCTCGCCCGTGTAGATGCCTCCGGCCACAAAGACCGGGATGGCGTGGCCGAACTGCTCTTCGAAAGGCTTTACCTCGGCCAGGACTTCGGGCAGGATTTCGTCGAGAGTCTGGCATTTCCCGGCCAGAAGCTCCTCCTCCGAAAAGCCCAGATGTCCGCCTGCCTTGCAGCCCTCGATGACCACGAAGTCGGCAGTGCGGCCAAACGCCTTGGCCCACCGGCGGAGGATGAGTTTTGCCGCACGGCCGCTGGACACGATGGGGGCCAGCGCCACATCGGCACATTTCACAAGCCCGGGCAGCTCCAGCGGGAGGCCTGCACCCGATACGATGGCGTCCACCCCCGCCTCCACGGCGGTGCGGACAGCGTCGGCGTAGTTCTGGGTGGCGACCATCGCGTTGATGGCCACCAGACCTGCGCCGCCTGCGATCTCTTTCGCTTTTTCAATCTCTTTTTTCAGGGCGCGGAGGTTGGCAGCGGCGGGGTCACGGGCAAAGTCCGGCTCCCGGTAGCCTGCATCGGCCGTGGAGATGCAGCCCATGCCGCCGCAGGCTGCGACGGCACCGGCCAGCCCGCCGAGGGAGACGCCGACGCCCATGCCGCCCTGTAAGATGGGCACAGCCAGCGGCTTTCCTGCGAGGGTCAGCATAATTCGCCCAGCGATTTCATCCGCTGCCTCCCGCTCTCCCACAGCTCGTCGAGGATGTCGGCCACAGGGCGCACCTCGTGGAGCATACCGGCCACCTGACCGGCCATCAAGCTGCCGGTGGCGGTGTCGCCCTCAAAGACGGCGCGCCGCAGGCTGCCCAGCGTGTATTTTTCCAGCTCCATCTTGTCGGCACCGGCCTTTTCCTGCCGGACGTACTCGCGGCTCATCCGGTTTTTCAGGACACGGACGGGGGTGCCGCCGATGCGGCCGGTAACGATGGTGTCACTGTCCTTGGCCCGCAGGAGCGCGGCCTTGTAGTTCTCATGGACGGGGCACTCCTCGCTGACCAGCAGACAGGTGCCCACCTGCACGCCGCAGGCTCCCAGCGCAAAGGCTGCGGCCAGCTGACGGCCATCGGCGATGCCGCCTGCTGCGATGACAGGGACATCCACTGCGTCCACCACCTGCGGCACCAGTGCCATGGTGGTCATCTCGCCCACATGGCCGCCGCTCTCGGTGCCCTCTGCGATGACGGCATCCACGCCCAGCGGGACGAGGTGCTTGGCCAGAACGGCCGCTGCCACCACGGGGATGACCTTGATGCCGGCTTCCTTCCACATGGAGATGTACTTGCCGGGGTTGCCTGCGCCGGTGGTGACGACCTTGACGCCCTCCTCCACGACGATCTTCGCAAACTCGTCGGCCTGCGGATGCATCAGCATGATGTTGACGCCGAACGGTTTATCGGTGAGCGCCTTGCAGCGGCGGATGTTCTCCCGCAGGGTCTCGACGTTCATGCCGCCTGCGCCGATGAGGCCCAGCGCACCGGCGTTGGAGCAGGCGGCGGCGAACTCGCCGGTGGCGATGTTGGCCATGCCGCCCTGAATGATGGGGTATTTCGTGCCCAGAATTTCGTTCAAAAGTTTCATCTGATACATCCCTTATAAGTAATCAGCATCCCGCCCCAGGTCAGGCCGCCGCCGAAGCCGATGCAGGACACCTTCTGTCCAGCCTTGAGCAGCCCGGCCTCGGCCATCTCGTTGAGGGCCACCGGGATACTGGCCGCACTGGTGTTGCCGTGGCGATCCATGTTCTTGTAGAATTTTGCGGCGTCGGCGTGAAGCGCTTTCACACAGTGGTCGATGATGCGGCTGTTGGCCTGATGACAGACCACCCAGTCCACCTCGTCCAGCGTCAGCTGCGTCTCCTCCAGCACCTTGTGCAGGCAGCGGGGCAGTGCGTCCACCGCGAAGCGGAAGACGGCCCTGCCGTCCATGCTGATGGGGGCCGAGCCGGTGCGGCAGGGGCCGCCTGCGTGGATGGCCTCGTCGCCCCGTGCTCCCAGCGTGATGGCAAAGGGTGCGTCGCACCGTTCAAAGATCGCTGCGCCCGCCCCGTCACCGAAGAGGACGCAGGTAGAGCGGTCGGTCTGATCCATCAGGCGGGACAGCGCCTCACAGCCCACCACGAGGGCATACCGCCCGCCCAGCGTCGCCAGCAGACCGCGGGCCACGGCGGTGCCGTAGATGAAGCCCGAGCAGGCTGCATTGACGTCCAGTGCGGGGCGGTCCTCCGGCAGGCCGAGGGCACGCTGCACCTGACAGGCCACGCTGGGGGTCGCGTCGGGGGCCGAAAGGGTGGCACAGACACAGCAGGCGATGTCCTGCGGCCCGAGGCCGCTGCGCTCCAGCGCCTGCTTTGCCGCTGCGATGGCCAGTGTGGCGGCAGATTCTTCCTCTGTGCACCAGTGGCGTGCGCGGATGCCGGTGCGGGTGGTGATCCACTCGTCGCTGGTGTCCACGGTGCGGCTCAGCTCTTCATTTGTGACCGTGCGGCCGGGCAAGGCCCCGCCTGTGGCGATCAACTGCAAACCGTTCATGCTCGTTTCGCTTCTCCGATCTGACGAAATTTTTTGTACCGCTGGTCGGCCAGTGCCTTGCCGCTCATCTTGCAGAGGGCGGTGAGGTGGTCTTTCAGGGCCGTGTCCAGCGCGGCAAAGAGGGCCGCGTGGCTGCGCTGTGCGCCGCCCACCGGCTCGGGGATGATCTCCTCCACGATGCCGTCCTTATAGAGGTCCTGCGCGGTCAGCTTCATGATCTCGCAGGCCTCGCCGCTGCGGGAGGCGTCTTTCCAGAGGATGCTGGCGAAGCCCTCGGGGCTGAGCACCGAGTAGACGGCATTTTCCAGCATGAGGATGTGGTTCGCCACACCCAGCGCCAGTGCGCCGCCGGAGGAGCCTTCGCCCGTGACGACGGCGATGACCGGGACGGTCAGGCCGCTCATCTCCATGAGGTTGCGGGCGATGGCCTCGCCCTGTCCCCGCTCTTCCGCCTCCTTGCCGGGGTATGCGCCCGGCGTGTCGATGAAGGTGATGATGGGGCGGCCGAACTTTTCGGCCTGCTTCATGAGGCGGAGGGCCTTGCGGTAGCCCTCCGGCCCCGGCATACCGAAGTTGCAGGCCATGTTCTCCTCCAGCGTGGAGCCTTTGCGGTGGCCGATGACGGTCACGGGCATCCCGTGGAAGCGGGCGATGCCGCCCAGAATGGCCCTGTCCTCCCGGCACTGACGGTCGCCGCACTGCTCAAAGAAGTCGGTGAACAGGGCGTTGATGGTCTCATCGATGTGGGGGCGCTCGGGATGGCGGGCCAGAAAGACCCGGTCCTCGGCGGTCAGCGGGCCGCAGCAGCGGAGGATCTCATCCTCCTCCACGGCCAGCTCGGCCAGCTCAGAGGCGTGGGCCGTGATGGCGGCCATCTGGCTGTCCTCGTCCTGTGCGCCGCCCCGCAGGGCAGCGATCTGGGCGTCCAAAGGAGCAAGCTGCTCCAGAAGTTCTTTTATCATTCCGTTTTCCTCCCGCCTGCATGGAGCTGCAGCAGCTGGATGAGGGTGGCGCGAAGCTCGCTGCGGGGCACGACCTTGTCCACAAAGCCGTGTTCCAGCTGGAACTCGCTGCGCTGGAAGCCCTCGGGCAGGCGCTCACCGATGGTCTGCTCGATGACGCGGGGACCGGCGAAGCCGATGAGTGCCCCCGGCTCGGCCAGCATGATGTCGCCAAGGCTGGCGAAGCTGGCGGTGACGCCGCCGGTGGTGGGGTGGGTCAGCACGCTGATGTACAGCCCGCCCTTGGCCGAAAAGCGCTCGATGGCGGCGCTGGTCTTGGCCATCTGCATGAGGCTGAAGATGCCCTCCTGCATCCGGGCGCCGCCGCTGGCCGAGAAGATGACCAGCGGAAGCTTTTTGGCGGCGGCATATTCGATGGCGCGGGTGACGCGCTCACCCACAGCCGTGCTCATGCTGCCCATGAAAAAGCGGCTGTCCAGCACTGCGGCCACCACGGCCACGCCGCCGATGCGGCCCACAGCTGTGACAGCAGCCTCACTGAGGCCTGTCTTCTGGGTCTGGGCGGCGAGCTTGTCGGTGTAGCCGGGGAAGCCCAGCACATCCTGCGGGGCAAGCTCTTCGTCCAGCTCCCGGAAGCTGCCGCTGTCCAGCACGAGGCTCAGGCGGTAGTACGCGCCGATGGGCTGGTGATTGCCGCAGTTGGGGCAGACGAAGAGGCTCTTGGCCCAGATCTGGCGGGTGGCACGGCGTCCGCACTGCTTGCATTCCACAAACTGCGGCTCATGCCACGCCACACCGGCGTCCCGCCGGGCTTTGAGCTGGAAGGTGCGCTCCCGCATCCGGCCCGGGAGCAGGTCTCTGATGTCGTTCATCGTTATGCCTCAGCGTGTGCAGTCAGGTAGTTGAAGATGTCGCCGACGGTCTTCATGTTGGCCAGCTCCTCGTCGGGGATGGAGACGCCGAAGGCATCCTCCAGAGCCATGTTCAGCTCCACAGCGTCGAGGCTGTCGGCCTCGAGGTCCTCGGTCAGGCTGGCCTCCATCGTGACCTTCTCCTCCTCGCAGTTCAGGGTGTCAACGACGATCTTCTTCATATCCTCAAAAGTCATGGTAAGCTTCTCCTTTTATCTTGTATGTGTTGTGATATTGTGTCTGATACGGGCGAATCATCTCAGGCTGTTTAGTTAAATGTTTTGAGCGATTCAACAAGGTCATTATACTCGACCGTCCGGGATTGTCAATAGTTTTATCTAAAAAGTTTTAGCTTTCACGGTTCTTTCACAGGTTTTTACGCAACTTATACACTATATAAGTTGCGTAAATCGGGGTGAAAACAGAAAAGATCCCCCTAAGCAACCACTCAGGGGGATCTTTGCATTTCTTATACCGTGATCTCGATCTGATTCCCTTCCACCGCGAGGACACAGCTTTCATAATATCCGTCGCCGGTGGTGCGCGGGCCGCTGAGGACCTCGCAGCCGTCCGCCTTGAGGCGTGCTGTCAATTCCTCCACCTTCTCTCGGCTTCCGATGCTGAACGCGATATGTGCATAGCCGGTGCGGACGGCAGGCTTGGGCAGGTCGGACATACCGGGCTTATTCATCAGCTCGAGGCGTGCGCCCTCCCCGAAGGTAAGGAAGTAGGAGCGGAAGTCCGTCCGCGGGTTGTGGTAGCCCTCGTTCGGCACAGCGTCGAGGTAGCGGACGAAGAAGTCCTTTGCTGCCTCGAGGTCGTTGACATACAACGCAGCGTGTTCGATTTTCATTGTGTCACCTTCCTATGTTTTACCAGATAGTATCCGATGCCGATGACATCCGCCAGCGCCCAGCCGATGGGGACGCTGAGCCAGATGCCGGTGACGCCCAGCGGGGTGGCCGACAGCAGGTAAGCCAGCGCAACGCGGGTGCCCAGAGAGGCGATGGTCAGCATCACCGACATTCCCGGCTGGTTGACGGCGCGGTAGTAGCCGTAGAGCAGGAAGAGGAGGCCGATGCCGATGTAGCACGCGCCCTCGATGCGCAGATAGTGGACACCGGCGGCGATGATGTCCGCCTGCAAGGGGTCGATGAAGATGCCCATGAGAGGGGCGGCAAAGAGACAGACCATCACGCTGATAAAGATGCAGAAGAGCGCCGAGGTCAGCCCTGCGCTGCGGATGCCTCTGCGGATGCGGTCGGTCTGGCCTGCGCCGTAGTTCTGGGCCACATAGGTGGAGAAGGCATTGCCGAAATCCTGCACCGGCATATAGGCGAAGGAGTCGATCTTCACCGCCGCTGCGAAGGCCGCCATGATGACCGTGCCGAAGCTGTTCACGAGGCCCTGTACCATCAGGATGCCGAAGTTCATGATGGACTGCTGGATGCTGGTCATGACCGAAAGGTTCAGGATGGCCGCAAGGTTCTTCCTATCCCAGCGGCAGTCCTCCCGACGGGGGCAAAGCTCCGGGAATTTTTTCAGGGTATAGACGCCGATGCCGACGCCCGATACGAACTGTGAAAATACCGTCGCGCCTGCCGCCCCCTTGATGCCCCAGCCGAGGACGATGACGCAGAACAGGTCGAGGAAGACGTTCAGAATGGCCGACACGGCCAGAAAGACCAGCGGCACCACCGAGTTGCCGATGGCGCGGAGAAGGTTTGCAAAGTAGTTGTAGAGGAAGGTGGCCGTGATGCCGAGGAAGATGATGAGGAGGTAGTCCTTCATCAGAGGCTTCAGCTCTTCGGGCACCCGCAGTACCCAGAGGATGCCGTCCAGCCCCAGATAGACCAGCAGGTTCAGCACCAGCGCGATCCCCGCGATGAGGACGAAGGACTGGAACACGCTCCGGCGCATTTTTTCGGATTCGCCGCTGCCATACTGCATCGAGATGGCCGCGCCGCTGCCCATGCACAGGCCCAGCAAAATCGAGGTGAGGAAGGTCATGAGGGTGTAGGACGAGCCGACCGCCGCCAGCGCGTCGGCGCCGAGGAAGCGCCCCACCACCCATGTGTCGGCGATGTTGTACATCTGCTGCAGCAGGTTGCCGAACATGAGAGGCAGGGCAAAGAGCAGGATGCTGCTGGTGATGGGGCCTGAGGTCAATGTACGCTGCATGGGACAAATTCTCCTTATTTACAGTTCAACAGAATTTCATGCGGTATTCTTTGGGGGTACAGTGTTTGATCTCCCGGAATATCTTGATAAAGTAACTGCTGTCTGTAAAGCCGCACTCCGCGCCGATCTCGCCGGTCTTGAGCCGGGTAGAGCGAAGCAGCTCGGCGGCTTTTTCCACCCGGTACTGCTTGACGTACTGGATGGGCGTGATGCCCAGCATCTGCCGGAAGCTGCGCAGACAGGCGCTCTCGCTGAGGGCCACGCTGTCCGCGATGAGCTGGACGGTAAGCTCCTCGGAATAGTGCTCCTCCACGAACCGAAGCATCTGCTTCATCCGCTCAGAGGCGATCTGCTCCTGCTGGGACACCTTCGTCCGCCCGCCCACGCACTGGGTGCTCAGCAGCCGCAGAGCCAGCGAAAGATGATAGCGCACCCGGTTCTCGTAGTCGAAGGGTTCGTCGGACACTTCCTTCCAGCTGTCGTGCAGGCAGCCCAGCACCTGTCGCTGCCACGGCACCGACTCGTCCAGCAGAAAGAAGGCCGGGGCATCGGGCTGGGTCATGGGGCGGATGAGCTTCTGCCAGAAGATGGTATCCATGCCCCCCGTGAGCCGCGGGTGGAACACTCCCGAGTGGAGCAGGGCCGTGCCCTCCGATGCCTGTTCCACCGCGTGGAGGGCCCCCGAGTTGATAAAGACGCCCTGCCCGGTCTGCAAGGTCAGGCGGGTCTTGTTCACGTCCACATGGAGGGGACCTTTCATGCAGAGCACATATTCAAATTCCTCGTGCCAGTGCCACGCCACCGAGTAGCTGGACAGATCTTCGGCGTAGCAGGCGATGGGAAACAGGGCGCTGCCGTGCTGCGCCAGCTCCCGGCCCCTCTCGCTGGCCACAATGACATCGTGGCAGATGTTTAGTGCCATATTCGCCAATTCCTTTCCCCAAGACATTGAAGTTTTTTTGTCAAAGCCGATTTTGTTGTACAAAAAATCTGCTTTTGTTCTATCTTCTCCGCCGGTTTCGTGGTATTATTTCATCGGAGCGGATAAGCTCAGTATAGCACCGTTCCCGGGCGGTTACAACCCCTGACGCCGGTTCTTTTCCGTGCGGGGTGACCGCTCCCCATGCAGCGGCCGCGATGTCCGATCTGCACCACGACCCGCAAAAACATATCAGTTACGGAGGTATTTATTATGCTTCGCATCGAATATTTTGATAAAAACCGCTTTATGAAACAGGTTGCCGCAAGCCGCGGCAGCATCATCCTCCATCTGGACAATGGCACCACCTGCGACCTCAAGAAGGATCGTGAGGCGTCCGCCATCTTCCAGACCATGGACGCCCCCAAGAAGGGCTTCAGCATCAGCGTCAGCGACCCCGCTGATGTCACCGGCTTCCTGCGCTATATGCTCGAGGCTGGCCGCGCCTGCTAAACAGTCATCTACTATTCTTCATTATTCATCATCACAGCAAAACGGGACGGCCCGCTCTGACGTTTGTCAGAGCGGGCTGTCCCGTTTTGTCCTATTTTGATGTCACAGGATGCACCGGCTGATGGCGCGGGCCACAGCCAGAAGCTCCTCCTGCCCGATGAAGCCGAACTTCATCTCGTGCTCGTCGGCGTAGCAGACCGTCAGCTCCGAGGTCTGCAGCGGGTCGCCGAAGCCGGCGGTCTGGATGCCGAAATGGACGATCTTCCGGTAGGGCAGGACGAAGATCTCCTGCCGGGTGCCGGTGACGCCCTGCATATCTACGATAAAGATGCGGTGGCTCGTGAAAACGGCCTGATCGCGCACCGTCTTGTATGCGCCCACGATGCTCTCGCCGTCCAGCAGGAGCGCCTGCACATTCTTGCAGATCTCCTTCTCCTTGATGCGCATAAGGTTCTGCATCGGCTTTTCCCGAAATTCCATACAGCGTCTCCCCTTCCTTTATCCTTTATAATAAGGTATTCTGGGCTAAGTATAGCATTTCTACCCTTCCGCTTCAAGTCGTTCTCGCCTTTTGGGCCGGGTTGTGCTATACTGAGAGCTGATTTAGAGTTTCAACCTCTCCGTCATCGCTGGCGCGATGCCACCTCCCCTATCGAGGGGAGGCTTTGGCAGTACGTAAAGCCTAATCTCTTCGCCAGAGGCTCCCCTCGGCAGGGGCAACAACGACGACCGCCGCCAATGGCGGAAACAGGGAGTCGCTGTTGGGGCAGCGGCCAGCAAGACGCAAACGAAGTGCTGCGGATGCTGGGTGCCGCAACCCGGCCTTGTCGAGCGAATGCGAGACTGAGAGGTTATTTCCTTAGAAAAGAGGTTTATCATATGGAGATCATCGTTCATCAGGCCATTCTCCACGTTCTGGACACCACGCTGGACGCACCTGTCCTCAGCGGCAGCTGCATGGAGATGACCGCCGAAAAGACAGCCTATTTACAGTACCACATCGAAAAACTGCTGGCCAGCGACGACATCCGCCAGTGCCGCCCCCTGCCGGACTCGGCTTTCCGGTACGAGCTGGAGCAGAACAAGGACTTTATTGACCTGTCCTGCCGCATCGCGGGCGTCCTGTTCGACTATATGCACGCCCACACCACCATCCCCGGGGCCGACCTCGCCGTGGTGGACTTCACCCGGGACGGTCAGCCGTGGCTCGCCGTCCTCAAACTGAACTACAAAAACGGCTACACCCACTACACCGAGAGCGTGGACGGTGCGCCTGTCAACTCCATCATCCAGCAGCGGGCCTGCCTGCCCACCCAGAGCGGCAAGGTGGAGGAGGGCGCACTGGTGGACCTGACCGACTACTCCATGAAGCTGCTGGAAAAGAAATTCGACATCGACGGCCACAAGGAGTTCTATCTCTCTACCGTCGTTTTCCAGTACACCACCGCCGAGCCGGAGAAGAAAAAGCTTCAGGCCATTCAGGATGCCGCCGTGCAGGCCGTGCAGGAAAACTATCAGGACGAGCCTCATGTCGAGGCGCAGGTGGCCATGCTCATCGCCAATCAGGCTGCCGACAACGACAACAAGGTGACGGTGGAGCAGGTGCGCCAGCAGCTGGCTGAGGAATACCCGCTGGCCGCCGTCCCCTTCGACGACTATGTGGAAAAGAGCGACATCCTTGAGCCGGCGCAGGCTCAGCAGCCCGTCACCGTCTCGCCCTCCCGCATCCGCCGGATGGAGAGCCGCAGCATCCACACCGCCAGCGGCATCGAGGTGAAGATCCCCACCGAGATCCTCTCCGAGGACTCGGCGGTGGAGTTCCTCCACGCCGAGGACGGCAGCGTCTCCCTGCTCATCAAGAATGTCATCCTGTAACAGAAAGGAGTCTCCCTCATGGACCTCGCCCTTATCACCGCCCAGCAGGTGGCGGAGCTTTTCATCCTCATGGGGCTGGGTGCCCTCGGTGCCAAGACCGGCCTGCTGCGCCCCGAAGGCAAGCAGACCCTCTCGAATCTTCTGGTCAACCTCGTCGTGCCCGCTATGATCATCAACTCCTACCGGATGGATTTCAGCCCCGAGATCCTCCGCAATCTTCTGGCTGCCTTCGCCCTGAGCATCCTGTCCAGCCTGCTGGGCCTTGTCATCACCCTGCTGTTCACGGCCCGCAGCAAGGACAGCCGGACCCCTATCTTCCGGTTCGCCTGCATCTTCTCCAATGCAGGCTACATGGGCCTTCCCCTCATCTCGGCGTTATTTGGTTCCGAGGGCCTGCTTTACGCCAGCGCCTACTTTACCATCTTCAATCTTCTGCTCTGGACGCTGGGCTACAGCATCGTCAGCGGCAGCTCTGACCCCAAAAAGGTGGCCGGAAGTCTGCTGCGCTGCCCGGCCATCTACGCCATCGTCGTGGGCCTTGTCCTCTACCTCTTCCAGATCCCGCTGCCCACTCTCATCACCCAGCCGATGGAGCTTCTGGGCAACATGAACACCCCCCTCTCCATGCTCATCACCGGAATGCTCATCGCCTCGGGCGACCTGCGCCGCATCCTCACCGACAAGCACATCTGGGAGCTTACCGTCGTCCGGATGTTCTTTATCCCGGTGCTGACCATCGCGGTCTTTGCCGCGCTGGGCCTCTTCCGCTACGGCATGGCCACGCAGGTGGTGCTGCTGCTGGAATGCTGCCCCGCCGCCTCCATCACCTCGGTGTTCGCCGTCCAGTTCCGCCACGATGAGCAGTTCGCCGCCG
>NZ_DAWCVJ010000064.1:0-15018 GCF_052358865.1 Faecalibacterium sp. | reverse complement strand
TTTACTTTTGCTATCTCTATTATATGTCCTTCCCCGCAAAAGTCAAGCGCTGCACGGAAAGTTTACAGAGCGGACCGGCAGACCTCACCGCAATGCGCCCGTTTCTGTTCCTTTTCGTCGAAAAGTGTGTTATACTGGTCTTGCGGCCTTGCCCGCCGACTTCAATCGGAGGGGAGGTGAGTTTCATGGTGCACTTTCTCGCAATTTTGGAGTCTGTCGTAGCGGATGTGATCTCGCATTATATCTGCAAGTGGCTTGACAGATTCGACAAGGACCGCAAGCCCGACTAAACGGAAAGCCCCCTTGGAGTTCACGGCTCCTTGGGGGCTTTTCGTTTGGTGAGTTCAATGGAACATTCTCGCAATTCCATCTTTAGTATATGCGATTCTCCGCAAAAGTCAAGCGCTGCACAGAAACTTTACATCAGCGGACTCAGCAGCCGCAGCACGGTATCCAGCAGCGTACCCGGGAGGGAGGTGCGGCAGTCGGCCAGATGCACCTCGCGGCAGGCGGGCAGGGTGCGGAGGACGTCGTCCCGGAGGACGGCGATCTGGCTGTTGTAGAGCAGCAGCGCCCCGCACTCGAAGTGGAGGTAGAGGCTGCGGTAGTCCATGTTGATGCTGCCCACTACGGCGGCGCGGTCGTCGCTGACGTAGCACTTGGCGTGGAGGAAGCCGGGGCTGAACTCGTAGATGCGCACCCCGGCCCGCAGCAGGGGCAGATAGTACGACCGGGTGAGCCGGTAGACCAGCTTCTTGTCCGGGATGCCGGGCAGCACCAGCCGGACGTCCACCCCCCGCTTGGCCGCCGACTTGAGGGCCTCCAGCATGGTCTCCCCCACCGCGAAATAGGGGGTGTAGATATAGACGTACCGCTGGGCCTGATGGATGATATTCAGATAGACCGTCTCGGCCAGCGCCTCCTCGTCGAGGGGGCTGTCGCCGTAGGGCTGCACCACCCCGTCCGACCGGTCGGGCAGGGCCTCGGGCCGGGGCGCAAAGGGGGTGTAGTCCGTCTCGCTGGGGCGAAAGGCGTTCCAGTGCTTGAGGAACATCACCGTGAAGTTCCACACCGCCGCGCCCTCGGTGCGCAGGGCCGCGTCCTTCCAGTAGCCGAACCGCTCCTCGGCGTTGATATACTCGTCCGCGAGGTTGATGCCCCCGGTATAGGCCACGCTGCCGTCCACCACCACGATCTTCCGGTGGTCGCGGTGGTTCATGACCAGCGACACCAGCGGCACCACGGGGTTGAAGGGGATGCACCGGATGTGCGCCCGCTCCATCCGCACCACGAAGTCCGACGGCAGGCCCAAGAGGCTGCCGAAATCGTCGTAGATGAGCCGGACGTCTACCCCCTCGGCGGCCTTGCGGACGAGGATGTCCTCCACCCCGCCCCACATCCTGCCGGTGCGGACGATGAAGAACTCAAGGAAGATGAACCGCTCCGCCCCCTCGAGGTCGGCCAGAAGGTCGGGGTACATCTCCTCGCCGCAGGGGTAGTATTTCGCCGTGGTGTCCTTCCATGCGGGGTAAGGGCCGTAGTCGGCGATATAGCGGCACAGCCCCCGGCTGGCGGGGTCGAGGGCCTCGGTCTGGCCCGGCTGCTGGGCGAGGTCGGCGGTGTGCTGGCGCTCCACCGCCTGCATCCGCTGGCGCATCCGCTTGGCGGGGGCCTTGTTGCCGAAGGCCAGATAGAGCGCCCCGCCCAGCAGGGGCATCAGCCCGATGAGGACGAGCCAGATGATCTTGTAGTCGCTGTTCTCGTCCTTCCGCACGAGGTAGAGGGTGATGAAGAGGCTGAGGACGTTCAGCCCCGCATTCACCCACACCTTTCCGGCCGTGAGGGAGAAGAAGGCCCAGAGCAGCCAGCCGATCTGCAGCAAAACAAGGGCCACTGTGACCGTGGCCCTGTTGATGACACGATTGAAGAACCGGACGACCGGCAGCCGAAAGAACATCTGCGCCTCCCCTGCTGCCCTGCGGCAGCATTTTTATGGGAATAGTATAGCGCAGCGGATGGAATAATTCAAGCTCAGGCGTCTGCGTCCTCGAAGCCCACCATGAGACCGCCCAGCTCGGCGTAGTAGCTGCACAGGCCGCCGCACTCGGTCACGCGCACCTGCGCCCCCTCAAAGACCGCCTTTACCATATGCATCAGGCGCTCGGCGGCGGCGGGGTTGCCGCAGTGGGCGATGACCACCTTACCGTGGGCGTAGCCGTGGCCCTTCAGCTCCAGCACGAGGCGCTCCAGTGCGCCGTGCTCGCCCCGGGTCTTGCACAAAACGTCCAGCTCGCCCACATCGCTGGCCTTGCCGATGACCCGGATGTTGAGCATCCGCGCCACAGCGGCCACGGCGGGCTTCACCCGGCCATTGCGGGCCAGATTTGCCAGCGATTCCAGCGAGAAGAGCAGATGGGTGTGGCGGCGGTAGCGCAGCATCTCCTCGCAGACGTCGTCAAACGCCATCCCCTCGGCCAGCAGGTCGCGGATGTGCTCGGCCAGCAGCACCAGCTCCGGCCCTGCGGAGAGGCTGTCCAGCACAAAGACCTTTGCCTCCGGGTGCTCGGCCTGATACTCCTCGGCGGCCAGCTGGGCGGCGTTGCAGCTGCCCGACAGGGTGCCGGTGATGGTGATGGCGTAGACCTCGTCCGCGCCCTCGTAGGCCTCCAGCCAGTCGCTGATGTTGGGGCAGGAGGTGCTGGTCTTGCCCTTGTAGGTCCGCAGGGTGGTCGCCATCTCCACGGCGTCCAGCGTGCCATCGTCGAGATATTCCCGCTCGTCGGTCACGATCTTGAGGGGGACGGCGGTAAAATCTACGCCGTCCAGCTGATACAGGCTGGCAGAAGAGTCCACAACGATTCGTTTCATCTCATCTATCTCCATTCCGGCGGGTGTCCGCCGCATTTTTTTACGTTCGATGAGTCCACTATATCAGCTTTTCAAAACCCTGTCAAGTGATTTGCAAAATTCTTTACAAGGCCTTCATAAACGGTTGACCCGGAGGTGAAAATGCGCTATACTACCAGCATGGATCAGGAAATGAAACGACGTGTCACGGCCTGCGCCGCCGGTTTCAGCCTCCCGCGCTATCGGGAGCTGCCCGCCGTGGGCCTCTATCTCGACCAGACCGTACAGCTGGTCAACAGCTGCTTCCGGGGCTTCCCCGGGGTGGAGCTTACCCCCTCGATGGTGAGCAATTATGTCAAGAAAGGAGTCATCTCCCACCCCGTCAAAAAGAAGTATTCCCGCGAGCAGCTGGCCGCTCTCCTCTACATCGTGCTGTCCAAGAACGTCCTCTCGCTGGAAAACATCGAGATGCTGTTCCGGATGCAGCGCGCCCACTGCACCGCCGCCGAGGCCTACGACTCCTTCTGCGACGAGGTGGAGAACTGCCTGCCCTTCATCTTCGGGGCCAGCTCCTCCATCCGCGACCTCGACCCCGACGCCAACGACGAAAAGCGGCTGCTGCGGGGCACCATCGTCGCGGCGGTGAATAAAATGTACCTCGACTGCTGCTTCGTCGCCATGCGGCAGGAGCAGGCCCTCTGGCCGGGGATACTGGGGGATCTGGAATAGCCCTCTCAGTCATCGCTGCGCGATGCCAGCTCCCCCAAAGGGGGAGCCATTGGCAGACCGGGCTACTTTCCGCTGACCGCTGAAAGCTCAATATGGCATAAAAAATAGTGCCCTGCTACAGAGATTCACAACAGCTTGACATGGGATATTGTCCCGAAGCTGCTGCCCTCTGTAGCAGGGCACTACTGTTTTTGGATAAAGTAAGCTTTGCTCGTCCCGCGTGGGCCTGACCGGCACGCCAGTGGCTCCCCCTCTGGGGGAGCTGGCATCGCAAAGCGATGACTGAGAGGGCATGCCGCTGCGATAGAGCTGTCACAAAACGCCTGCGAGGGCCTGCCGCTCCGAAAGACCCGCCAAGCCGAAACTAAGCCGCCTTACGCCTCCTGCAGCTCCCCACGGCTGGCGGCCTTGAGGTAGGCGAAGATGAAGCCGTCGAGGTCGCCGTCCATGACAGCGTCCACGTTGCCGGTCTCGTAGTTGGTGCGGTGGTCCTTGACCATGGTGTAGGGCATGAAGACGTAGGAGCGGATCTGGTGGCCCCATGCGATCTCGTTCTGGACGCCCTTGATGTCGTCGATCTTGTCCATATGCTGCTGCTTGGCGATCTGGTAGAGCTTTGCCTTCAGCATCTCCATGGCGTAGTCGCGGTTCTGGAACTGGCTGCGCTGGGTCTGGCAGCTGACCACGATGCCGGTGGGCTTATGGATGAGTCGGACGGCGGAGGAGGTCTTGTTGATGTGCTGGCCGCCTGCGCCGGAGGAGCGGTAGACCTGCATCTCGATGTCCTCGGGGCGGATGTCCACCTGAATGGTGTTGTCCAGCTCGGGCATGACCTCCAGCGAGGCAAAGCTGGTCTGACGGCGGGCGTTGGCGTCGAAGGGCGAGACGCGCACCAGACGGTGGACGCCGTTCTCGCTCTTGAGCAGGCCGTAGGCGTTGGCGCCCTTGACCATCATGGAAGCGCTCTTCATGCCGGCCTCGTCGCCGTCCTGATAGTCCAGCACCTCCACGGTCATGCCGTGGGCCTGCGCCCACTTGTTGTACATCCGGTAGAGCATCTCGGCCCAGTCCTGCGCCTCGGTGCCGCCGGTACCGGCGTGGAAGGTCAAAATGGCGTTGCTGTGGTCGTACTCGCCGTTCAGCATGGTCATCAGCTGCAGCTCGTCCACCGCCTTGCCCACTGCGTTGACGGCCTCCTCGGCCTCGGGCACCATCTCGGGGTCATACTCCTCGTCCAGCATGACCAGCATGGTCTCGGCGTCGTCGTAGAGGCCCTGCAGCTTCTCGAAGCGGTTCAGCTTGCCCTTCAGGTCGCCGACCTCGTCGAAGACTTTCTTGCTCAGCTCCGCGTCGTCGTAGAAGCCGGGGCGGGACATGGTGTGCTCCAGCTCCTGCACGCGCTTGCGGGAGGCGTCGATGGCCAGCGCCTCTTCCAGGTCTTTCACAGCCTTGCCGTAGTCGGCCAGCTGTACTTTCAGTTCGTCCGTGGTGATCATCGTTTTATTCCTCTCGTCTCAAACTTTAGGATAACCTCTCCGTCACGCCTGCGGCTCACGCTCAGGCTGTCCTTCGTACAACCTCTCAGTCTCGTCGCAAGCTCCTCGCCAGCTCCCCTAGTAGGGGAGCCTCTGGCGAAGAGGGAAAGCTTTCCGGTATGCCAAGGCCTCCCCTCGGTAGGGGAGGTGGCACGGCGAAGCCGTGACGGAGAGGTTGACTCCTGTCGGAAAGGTCAACTCCCAAAAGATACAGTTTATACACAGATACTTCATTAGTATACCCAGAATCCATGATAAAGTAAAGAGGAAAAAATGCCATCGTGCTGGAAATTTGAAGATTTCTGGCTTTTCTTTTCTCTCTTTTGAGTGTATAATACTGATAACTACCATAATCATTGGAGGATGTTATGCCAAAATACTATGGCTGTCCGTGTGAGGGCTGCGGCGAGCCGCTCACCCTTCAGGATGACATCGTGGTCTGCCCCGACTGCGGCGCGCCCTATCACCGCACCTGCTACGAGAAGCTGGGCCAGTGCATCCACCGCCCCGCCCATGCCGCCGGTTACGAGTGGAAGTTCCCCTACGAGGAGAGCCAGCTCCGCACCTGCCCGGCCTGCGGCGAGCGCACCCTGCGGGATGCAGAAAAATGCCGCTGCTGCGGCGCAGTGCTCCCCCCCGAGGAGCAGGAGCCGTCCCCTGTCTCCGACACCGCGGAGGACAGCTTCGACTACTCCCAGATGTACCGCCAGTTCGGCGGCGCATCCGACCCCGAGAAGGAGTTCTTCGAGGAGGCCTTCGGCAAAGAGGCCCGGATGGACGGCATCGCCCGGCAGGACTGGCTGGACTACATCGGCCCCGCCGCCCCCGCCTATCTGGCGGCCTACAGCCGGATGCAGCTGCAAAAGAGCAAGATCTCCATGAGCTTCTCGGCGCTGCTGTTCGGGCCGTTCTATTTCTTCTACCGCAAGGCGTGGAAGCCGGCCTTCGGCTTCCTTGCCGCCGAAATGCTGCTGGCGGCCCCCACCTTCATCGAGATGCTCCAGCTCTCGGGCAGCAGCTTCGCCCCGGCCCTCAGCGCCTCGGCCCTGACGGTCCTTGCCCGGGTCTGCTCCCTTCTCAGCTTCCTGCTGATGCTGGTACGGGGGATGTACGGCAAATGGCTCTACCGCCGCAGCGCGGCCAGCCGCATCCGCCGCATCCAGTCCGAGTTCCCCGACGCCCGCCAGCGGCAGGCTGTCCTCCGCGCACAGGGCGGCGTCAGCTTCGGGGCGGTCTTTCTCTGCATCCTGCTCCTGACCCTCGGCGGCAGCCTCTTTACCCTGCTGCTCGGCCCCGACCTGCAGGCCCTGTTCAACGCTTTTTACGGCTGATCTCACCCAGCCGTAAGACGATTATAGTGAAGGAGTTTGAATCATGAAAAAAGTCACCAAGGCAGTCATCCCCGCTGCGGGCCTCGGCACCCGCGTCCTGCCCGCCACCAAGGCCATGCCCAAGGGAATGCTCCCCCTCGTGGACAAGCCCGCCATCCAGTATCTGGTGGAGGAGGCCGTCCGCTCCGGCATCACCGACATCCTCATCATCGTGAGCCGGAATCAGGGCATCATTCAGGACCACTTCGACCGCAGCCCCGAGCTGGAAGCAAAGCTGGCCGTCCCCGGCAAGGAGAAGATGCTGGAGGAGTGCCTCGGCATCTCGAATCTGGCCAACATCTTCTTCGTCCGCCAGCACCAGACCCTCGGCCTCGGCCACGCCGTCAGTATGGCCAAGCCCTTCACCGGCGACGACCCCTTCGTGGTCATCTACGGTGACGACGTCATCTGGGGCGAGGACCCGGTCTGCGCCCAGCTCATCCGCGCCTACGAGGAGTTCGGCCGCCCGGTCGCGGGCGTGTCTGCCGTGCCATGGGCCGACGTGAGCCGCTATTGCAGCCTCAAGACCACCCCCATCCACGACAACTACTTCTTCGTGGACGACATGATCGAGAAGCCCAAGAAGGGGCAGGAGTTCAGCAACTACTCCATCCTTGGCCGCGTCCTGCTGACGCCCGAGATCTACGACATCCTCGCCCAGACCAAGCCCGGCGCAGGCGGCGAGATCCAGCTGACCGACGCCATGGCCGAGTATGCCCGCAACCACGGCGGCATGACGGCGGTGGAGTTCACCGGCAAGCACTACGACATGGGCAACAAGCTCAAGGTCGTGGAGGCGCAGGTGGAGCTGGCCCTGCAGCACCCCGAGATCGGTGAGGCCTTCCGCGCCTACCTGAAGGAGTTCTGCAAGACGCTGTAAGCGCCCAAAGAAAGCGAAAGCGCCCGGCATCTCACACGAGGTGCCGGGCGTTTTTTTGCGGTTTGGAGACGATACCTTGCGGAATGCCAAGGCCTCCCCTCGATAGGGGAGGTGGCATCGCGCAGCGATGCCGGAGAGGTTATCCCCGCAGCGGCTCACGGTCAGGCTCTCCTTCGTACAACCTCTCAGTCTGCTTCGCAGACAGCTCCCCTTGTAGGGGAGCCTCTGGCGAAGAGGTCAACTCTCTAAAGCAAACCAAAAAGCGCCCCTGCCTTGTCATCGGCGGGGGCGCTTTGCTGATCGCTGATTATTTTGATTGGGTTGATAAGTTCAGATTAGTCGCTGACGTAGGGCATCAGGGCAACGTGACGAGCACGCTTGATGGCCACGGTCAGGGCGCGCTGATGGAAAGCGCAGGTGCCGGTCACACGGCGGGGGATGATCTTTGCACGCTCAGAAACGTACTTACGCAGACGGGGCACGTCCTTGTAATCGATGGTGTCGATGCGATCGACACAGAAGCTGCAAACCTTCTTGCGGCCGCGGCGGATGGGGCGCGCGGGGCGAGAGCCTTCGGTTCTTTCAAAAGCCATTGCTTATTACCTCCTGTTGGATTTTTACGGTTCACACCGGTTCGGGATCAGAACGGCAGGTCGTCGCTGTCGTCGATGACGGCGAAGTCGTCTGCGTTTCCGGCGGAGTAGCTGGGAGCTGCCTCCACAGCAGCCGGGCGGGCAGGCGCTGCGTTCTGGTAGGACGGCGCAGCATTCTGATAGCTGCTGCCGCCCTGATTGCTGCCATTCGAGTTCTTGGGGCCTGCAAAGCTGATGTTGTTTGCCACGACCTCCACAGCCGTGCGGTTGTTCCCGTTCTTGTCCTGATACTGGCGGGTCTGGAGACTGCCTTCGATGGCGATCAGACTGCCCTTCTGGAAATACTTGGAGACGAACTCTGCCTGCTGGCGCCATGCGACGATGTCGATGAAATCGGCCTGACGCTGCTCGCCCTGACGGGCAAAGTTGCGGTCGCACGCAATACGGAAACTGCACACATTGGTGCCGTTCTGGGTGGTGCGAAGCTCGGGATCCGCCACGAGGCGGCCCATGATCGCTACAACATTCAACATAATACGGACTCCTTTTTCGTCACGAAAAGATTACTCCTCGTGGGCAACGATCAGGCTGCGCATAACGCCCTCAGTGATCTTGTACACACGGTCAAGCTCAGCGGGGAAGCTGGGATCGGCGGTGAAGTTGATCACGGTGTAGACGCCCTCCTCCTCATCGTTGATGGGGTAGGCCAGACGGCGCTTGCCCCACTCATCGATGGAATCGATGGTACCGTTTGCCTCGATCAGGGACTTGAACTTGCCGATGAGGGCGGAAGAAGCCTCCTCGTCGAGAGCAGCGCTGGTAATCAGCATGGTTTCGTACTTTGCCATTTTGTAGCACCTCCTTTTGGACTTAAGGGCCTCAAGGTTATGAGGCCAAGGGTACACAGACCGCGCGGCGTCGCGCAGGCTGTGCGGCGTGTCTGTTCAGACAGCAACTTATTATAGCAAGCCCAGCGAAAATTGTCAAGCTTTTCTGCGCGATTTTTTTCGCACTCTGCCCTGCCATTCTCTTTATGGTTTCCCGGTATGCCTGTCATATCTTCTTTACATGATATTTTTGGCCGTTTCTGAGGCGGTTTTCCTTTACATTCCGGCGAGAGGAGGGCTATAATAAAAAGTGTTCTTCTCCCCTTCCGCCCGCCTGCGCGGGGCAGGGCCTCTTCGGGGAGCGGGACGATTGCTAACGTCAAAGGAAGGATCATCTATGTATTCCATCTTCAGGAACCTCGCCATCATCCTCATCAGCGCCAAGTTCTTTGCGCTGATAGCCCGCAAATGCCGGGCACCGCAGGTGGTGGGCGAGATCATCGCGGGCCTCGTCATCGGCCCCTGTCTGCTGAATCTCGTCCAGCCCAGCGACTCCATCGCCATCTTCGCCGAGATCGGCGTCGTGCTGCTGATGTTCACCACCGGCCTCGGCACCAACCTGCAGGAGCTGATGCGGGCTGGCCCCATCGCCACCCTCATCGCCTGTGTGGGCGTGGCGGTGCCTCTGGCGGGCGGCACCCTGCTCTACGGCCTCTTCTACGGCTTTGCGGCAGTGGGCAGCACCGAGTTCTACCGTGCCCTCTTCATCGGCACCATCATGACGGCCACCAGCGTCTCCATCACCGTGGCCACCCTGCAGGAGCTGGGCAAGCTCAAGAGCTTCCTCGGCACCACCATCGTCAGTGCCGCCGTCATTGATGACGTCATCGGCATCGTGGTGCTCACCTGCGTGCTGGGTGCCAGCGGCGGCTCGGACACCAGCCTCGTGGAGGTGCTGATGGACACCGTCCTCTTCTTCGCGGCCGCCATCGTCATCGGCCTCATCATCCACAAGGCCATGCTCTGGCTGGACCATCGCAACCCCCACACCCAGCGCATCACCATCGTCAGCCTTGCCTTCTGCTTTGCGATGGCCTACATCGCCGAGCGGTATTTCGGCATCGCCGACATCACGGGCGCTTACATCGCGGGCATCGTGCTCTGCTCCCTTGAGGATGCGTCCTACATCGAGCGCCGGGTGGACATCAGCAGCTACACCCTCTTCTCCCCCGTCTTCTTCGCCAGCATCGGCCTCAAGACCGACATCAGCGGCCTCACCCCCACCATCCTGCTCTTCAGCGTCTGCTTCGTGGTGGTGGCCCTCATCACCAAGATCATCGGCTGCGGCCTCGCCGCGAAAGTCTGCCGCTTCAGCTGGCCGGACTCCCTCAAGGTGGGCGTCGGCATGATGACCCGCGGCGAGGTGGCCCTCATCGTGGCCCAGAAGGGCCTCGGCGTGGGGGTGGTGGACTCCGTCTTCTTCACGGCAGTCATCCTCCTCATCGTCGTCTCCTCCATCATCACCCCTCTGGCGCTGAAGGGGTTGTTTGCGAAGGGTTAAGCCTCACCCGGAAGCTTTCCCTCTCTTCCCTCAAGGCAAGGTCGTCCTCTGTCCAACCTCTCAGTCTGCTTCGCTCGCCAAGGCCGGGTTGCGGCTCCCAGCGTCTGCTTCGCTGTCGCTTGCATCCTGCTGGCCGCTGCCCCAACAGCTCCTCCCTGTTTCCGCCGCTGGCGGCGGTCGTCGCCGTTGCCCCTTGTAGGGGAGCCTCTGGCGAAGAGGGAAAGCTTTGTGATGTGCCAAAGCCTCCCCTCGATAGGGGAGGTGGCATCGCACAAGCGATGACGGAGAGGTTTTCACCAAAACGCCCCCTCTTCCAGCCGGAAGAGGGGGCGTTCGTCATCTTATTGCTTTTCTATCAAGCCCTCAGACCACCTGAATGCGTCCTGCGCCATGCGGATCCTCATAATCCAGCAGGTAGCCGGGGTAGCTTGCCAGCGGGCTGTTGGCGCTTGCCAGAACCGGCATACCCTCGGTCGCGCCGTCAAAGATCATGGCGTAGGTGGACATGACGAGGTAGTCCTCCGCGACATAGTCCTTGATCAGCTCTGCGCCGTCGAACATGGCGAAGCCGTCGCCCAGATTGCGCAGGGTGTAGTTCATGCCGGCCAGCGCGTAGGTGCGGTTCGGATCCAGCGGCTCATAGGTGCCGGTCTTTCGGTCGTAGATGCGCACGTTCTGGACGCGGGGCGTGCCGGTGGCGCTGCCCTGCCAGACGTTCTTGTCGTCGGTGCGGACGGTGTTGGGGATGTCGGTGTGGATCTCATAGGTCGCACCGGCGACGTGCAGGAAGCCGCCGTTCTCCTTGCCCTCCGGGCCGACGAAGCGGGCACCGAACTCCAGCGCATCCTGGATCTGCTGGCCGGTGACGGCCATCAGGCAGGCCACGTTGCCGAAGGGGCTGATCTGCTTGCAGGTCTTGAAGGACCAGTCGCCCGCGCTCACGTCGGTGCGGATGCCGCCGCCGTTCATCATGGCAATGTCGCAGTCCAGCTGCTCGATCTCGTTGAAGTAGGTGTAGATGCCGTCGGCCACAAAGTCGCCGAGGTTGGTCTCGCCCGAGCGGATGCGGCGCTTGCCGGTGGCGGGGTCGCTGATGTAGAAGTTGATGTCGGTGACGGCGATCTGCTCGCCCAGCATCTCGTCCACTTCCTTGATCCACGTTGCGGCGGTAGCGGCCACGGCGGCGTCGGAGACGTCTGCGGTGGAGATCAGCTCGGTGGTGATGGTGCCGTCCTCGGCGAGGGTCATCTTGCCGACGTTGGCGAGGTAGGAGCCGGTCTGGGTCAGGGTGACGGCCTTACCGGCGGCGTCGTAGACCTGCTTGTTCTCCATAACGGTGTGGGAGTGGCCGTCGATGAAGGCGTCGAAGCCAGTGGTGTTGGCGATGACCTCTTCGCTGGTCCACGGAGAGGAGGAGGGGTCAACGCCCAGATGGCCCAGACCGATGATGACGTCTGCGCCCAGTGCCTTGGCCTTGTCGATGCCCTTCTGCACGGCGTCGTACAGCTTCTTGCCGTCGTCACCGCCCAGAATGTCGTAGATGTACTTGGTCTGCTTGGCGTTCATGAAGTAGGCCGGGGTGGATTTGGTGAAGGACTCGGGGGTGGTGATGCCCACGAATGCGATCCACTTGCCGCCTGCGGGGAACAGCTTGACGGCGGGCAGGACGCGCAGACCGGTGCGCAGGTCCACCCAGTTGCAGGAGACATAGGGGAAGTCCGCTTCCTTGATGACGGCCTTGGCGCGGGCCATGCCGTAGTCGAACTCATGGTTACCCAGCGTGGCCACATCGTAGCCCGCCTCGTTCATCAGCTCGATGATGGTCGCGCCGTCGTCCATCGAGCCGTAGGCGGTGCCCTGAATGTGGTCGCCTGCGTCCACCAGCAGGACGGGCTTGCCCTCATCGACGTAGCCCTGCTTCAGGGCGGCGATGGCGGCATAGGTCAGCTTGGGGGACTTGTTATCAATGTAGGTGTGTACGTCGTTGGTGTACAGGATGGTGACGGCGGCGTCCTTGCCCGTCAGCCAGCCGGCGGAAGCCTGCGGGACGGCAGCGGCCATGGCCGAGGCAGCGGCGGTGACACCGGCGGCCTTCAGGAAATTGCGGCGAGAAATAAAGTGTTTCACGAGAAATGACCTCCTTTATGTTCCGGACCTTTGGCGGCACAGCCTCTCTTCTGCCGTGCCGCGCTCTTTGCTCTAAGCTTACCACAGAACCGCCGAAAGGGCAAGCCCAAATCTGGTCATCCTGTACAATAATCTCCTTTATGGGTACGACTTTTTATGAAATCTCGCGCAAATCAGCACAAAAGACCGGGCGCTGCTTCCTGCCTCAGGCGTGCAGCATCCGGTCTTCTGTGTTTGGGAGGAATATCGTTCTGAAAATGAGCCGTGCTCAGATGGCGTTGTAGCGGCGCAGGAGCTTTTCGAGGTCGGTGCCCCCGATCTTTTTCAGCGCTTCCTTCATGGCAAGGCGGCCCATAAGGGGCAGCTCCATGTCCGTGAGCTTCCTGCCGTCCCGCAGCTTGACCGCTGCGTCGAGCAGGGCGCGGACGTCGTAGGTGCTGCCCCAGACCTCCGGCACGCCCCGGTCGATGTCCAGCAGGGTGTACACGGCCTCCATGCCGGTGCGCATGGAGTATTCGGTGGTGAAGATGGTGTCCCGGGCCGTCTCGGCGAACTGGCCGAGGAAGGCGAAGTTCACTGCCCCCTCGGGCACGATGTCGGGGCGGTCGCCCTTGGCCCGGGGCATGAAGAAGGCGTCGATATAGGGCATCATCACCGGCACGGTGTTGGCGCTGTTCTCGGCCATCGAGGCGATGTCCTCCACCGGCACGCCCAGATGGTACAGCCACTCCATGCAGATCTCCCGGCCGGTGCAGTCCCGCATGGGCTTCCTGACGTAGTCACCGGGCTTGTCGCTGAACAGGCCGTAGACCCAGACGCAGAGCTGGTTCCGGGGCTGGTCGCGGAACTGCTGCTGGCGATTGAGGGTCCAGCTCAGCAGCCAGCTGGAGTCCTTCACGGTGACGATGCCGCCGGTGACGGTGCGGCCGCTGAAGGGGTCGCGCTTGCAGATCTTCTGGATATACTGCGGGATCTTCTCATCCAGCGTGGTGATGGTGGCGCTCTCCCAGTTGCTCCGCTCCGGCTCCGAGCAGAACTTTTCCGGATGTCCGAAGGCGGGGTCCTGCGCCGCGATCCTCTTCCACAGATCCCAGCCGTTGCCCGGCCGGATGGCGGGGTCGAAGCCCGCCGCCTTGTTTTGTGCACCCACGGTGCAGCTCTCCACGCAGCCGCCGTTGGTGATGAAGAGCAGGTCGTTCTCGGTCAGGCCGATGGTCGTCACCTCGCCCTTGTGGTCCACTGTAACGCCCACGGCCTGCTTTCTGCCCGGCTCAAGGCTGAACTGGACGTCCACCACCTTGGTGTCGTAGTGGAACTGGACGCCGTGGTCCTTCAGGTAGGCCACCATGGGCAGGATGATGGACTCATACTGGTTGTAGCGGGTAAAGCGGAGGGCGGTAAAGTCGGGCAGGCCGCCGATGTGGTGGATAAAGCGCTTGAGGTAGAGCTTCATCTCGAGGGCGCTGTGCCAGTTCTCGAAGGCGAACATGGTCCGCCAGTAGAGCCAGAAGTTGGAGCCAAGCACCTCGTCATCGAAGTAATCGGTGATCTTCTTGTCCTCCAGCGCCTCGTCGGGCGTGAAGAAGAGCTTCATGATCTCCATGGCGCCTTGATCGGACAGGCCGAACTTGCCGTCGGTGTGGGCGTCCTCGCCGCGGTTGACCGTCGCGCGGCAGAGGGAGTAGTTGGGGTCGGCCTTGTTCAGCCAGTAATACTCGTCCAGCACGCTGACCCCCTCGGTCTCCAGAGACGGGATGGAGCGCAGCAGATCCCACATGACCTCAAAATGGTTGTCCATCTCGCGGCCGCCCCGCATCACATAGCCCACGTCGTACTTATAGCCGTCGCAGGCCCCGCCGGGGATAGGGTCCTTCTCGAACACGTGCACATGCCCGCCTTTCATCTGGCCGTCCCGCACCAGATAGCAGGCCGCCGTCAGGGCCGCCAGACCGGAACCGATGAGATAAGCCGATTTGTGATCGACGCCCTCCGGCTTTTTCGGCGTTGCAAAAGCCTCATAGTTGCCACTGGAATAGTACATAGAGAAACCTCCCTGTTTCGGTCGCTTTTTCGACATCTCTGTGCCGTCCTTATGGCAACAGTATACCCTGCGCACCCGCCGCAGACAACAAGCAAAACCATCCAGTTGACGCACTTTTCAGCAAACCGCCCCGTTTGCATAAAAAAATCCGCCCCCGGCGCACCGGGGGCGGAACAGAAACAGGTTCAGAAGGTCAGGCGCATCTGATGCCAGACGACGTCACCGTGGGTGGAGGCGGACACGCCCTCGTCCACGAAGCCGAACCGGGCGTAGAAGCCGATGAGCCTCTCCTTGCAGGTGAGCACGACGCCCCTGCGGCCAGCGGCCTTTGCGTCGGCACAGACCTGCCGCAAAACACGGGACGCACAGCCCTCCCGACGATGGGCCGGGGCGGTGACGACGCTGAAGATCATCTGCCAGCTGCCCTCCGGCGTGTGGAGATGGGTGTACTCCGAAACATAAAAAAATAATACTGGCTGGTCGGTGGCGAGGCCGTGTCCGAATGCTT
>NZ_DAWCVJ010000063.1:0-15092 GCF_052358865.1 Faecalibacterium sp. | reverse complement strand
ATGTATAAGTAACAGGGGATCTGCAAAATGCGTTTCATGGCTGGCAACATACAGGCATAACGTTCTTTGCCTACAAAAGTTTCCACCCGTTCTTCGTCCCATACGTGCAATTCGATTGGCTCCCAGAGACCAGACTGTTCAGGGGTTGCCGATGTGCAAAGCCTGCGCAGCGCCAAATCGTTTTCGTAGTCAAACTTGCGGCTGACCAAAATGACCCGGACAGTCCGGTTTCCTCCGCAGCTTAAAGCCTGCACCTGCTGTAGCATCTCTCCGCAGACGCCCAGTGCTTCTTCGCATGAACGGGTCGCCCAGCGAAGGGAGTCCAACTGGTCTAAGATGAGAACTCCCATTTGACCACTGGCCAACTGGCTTTCTAGGCAAAGCACTGGCGAAGCCCTGAATCCCAAAGCTTCGCCGTAGTATTCCGGTGTGCCTTGGGGAACCTTTTGGTCAACTGAAAGCGCCAAGTACGGAATATGCTCATTATCCAGCTCATCCAACAATGCTTGCACACAACCACTTTTGCCGATGCCTGCATCGCCAAGGAGCAAAACATTTTTGCCTGCCAGAATGGTCTGCAACACCGTGTGAGCTTCCTGTATGGGGAAAGGATGATCGCCGATGGGGCGGAAGTGGGACTTGAACCGATGATTCAGACGCTCGATCTGCAGTGGGATATTGGTATCGGAGGCCAGAAGCCGGCGCTGGTATCCCCGCTGTTCCAGATATTGCTGCAATATCCCCGCCGTGAGCGTTTTGCCATAATTATCGTTCTCCGTCAGGTTCAAAAGGACATCATAGACATCATCCGGGTTCCCGGTGAACATACTGCCGAGCACGTATTTCCACTGATCTCCCTCTACCGAATCATCACTGAGCGTACATATTTCAAACTGCCGCAGATAGAATGCAGCCTGTTCCTGATCCGCTGCTGTCTCTCCCAGTCCAAGATTTTTTCGCCACTGATCGAATAGATTTTTTCGGCCATACGTCGTCAGCTGATCCGTTACAAAGCGCTGACAGGAGTCCGAATTTCTGGCCGCCAGACACAAATCATTCAGCGCCACAAAGGGAAGTGCAGTCACAAACACAAAGTGATTCTGCTCCGTCTTTACATGATCCTTGATATGCTGAAACACCTTATGCCGTGCTAACGCAGACATCGTCCAGTGCTCATTGCTGCCGTTGCGTGCCTTACACTGGTGAAACTCCTTCCTTCCGCCTTGGTATTCTACGATAATATCCGTGCCGCTTTCATCGTCACCTGTGGGCTCACTCTGTACACTCAGCAAGCCGCCCTGCAAAACCTTTGCCATGAGAGACACGAAATATCTTCGTTCGTATCGATTGCCAAACTTATCAGCGCGTCCGCCTAATTCAAATGCCATCGTCCGCTCCTTATTTTTAGAGGTCAATGTTTCTGCTTATTTTTAAGGATATTTTGCAAATAGCTTTCTGTCAAGAGCTTTTGTTTCAAATTATGATAGCTTTACGTCTGCTGACTATTGTTTTTCTGTTTTCTTTTCGTGCAAAGATATCCTGAAACGTGCTGTCGGGCACACGCCCAAATTCAAAACGCCGGATGAAGTCTATCTCCATCCGAAAGCCAACCAGATAATCGAAGCCCGAAGCCTTTGATAAGGCCAATCAACTGGTCAAGGATGAAGTTTTGGCTCTGCCAGAAGAATAATATCCCCACAAACCATAAAACCGTCAACGCATGAGATAGCAATCTCTTACGTTTGACGGTTTCCTTTTTACCCTAAAAGCACTCTTGCTCTGCGCTGTACCTCTTTTTCGATCATCTTCAAGCGATTTGGCGGCAGATTATAACGTGTCGCTCTGCGGTCAAAATGGAAATCCAGCAGCTTATGGAGCATCGCACGGTGACGAGGTTTCATTGCGCTCTTTACAGCTGCAAAGAAATCATCATATGCAAGCGGAAGCAGTGTGCGGGCATATTCATCAAATGCTTTCTGGTTGTCCCAAAGATCCGTTCCGCCCAGACTGAACAGCGAGTTTCCGTGGTCAAACAGCGGAGCGGGTGCCGCAATCGTGTTGGTCTTATTATCCACCAACACACCAAAATTTCCATAGTGGCGGTCTGTATTGCAGATGATTGCATCAAAGACCAGCATATCTTCCAGCGCATCCACAAAGTTCTGACCTAACGTCTGATAATACGCAAAAATTGCTTTTATTCCGCCTTTGGACACAAGCTGTCCGATGGGAATATAAGAATATTCTTTGCTGGTGAACAGTTCACACTTGGAACAAAGCGTCCTTTTCAGATCTTTTGTCAGGGTGTAGCGAATCGCATTCACGCCAATCACCTGTGCAACTTGATAAGCGTACAGTTCCGAGTATGGTTCAAACCCCAGATTGCTGAACCCTGACGTGCCACCTTTATAAAGATAGATTTTTCCGTTTTGCCTGCGCCAGCATTTGGGCAGCATCCCGTTGGTCGAGAACTCCGGGCAGGACGCAAGCGAAGTTCGTATGCTGCTGCCATATCCTGTAAAGGCGATTGCTGCCAGCACCTGACTGAATCGGTTATCGTAAAGATTTACTTTTTCAAAGGTGTCACCGGAGCCCTCTGCATCTACCCAAAAGCAATCATTGAGTGAAAGACCTTTATTGGCTGCAATAATTCCAAGCGGTCGATTCAAAGAAAGCCCCACCTTAGAGAGCAGAGCATCTACATACGCTCGGTTCTTCGGAATTGTGCGATGCCGCAGCCAGCGTTCTACACCATCTTCTGATACAGTCAGGTTCAAAGGTAAAAAGGAACGGTTTTCTTCGTAGACCTTTATAATATGGAGGTCAGTATCTGCACTGTCCATGTTTGCTTCAAAGGTAAGCAGTGGCAAATCAAAATGCCGGATGGTGTAGCGCACAGCGATTTCTCCTTTCATCCATGATCTTTTCCTTTATTGTACGGCATCAGAATCCGAATGAAAAGCACCGTCGTCATTCTGCACAAAATTCAAGGATAAAATTTTATATCCAAAAATCTGCAAAAATCGGGTTTCTGAGGTCATTTTGCCGTTCCTCTCCGAATTTTGCTACAGATCTGCTACAAACTTGCTACAAACGACTGAAAAGGGGGCCTCCTACACGTTTCATTATCAATATGCAAAAGTGAATCCGTTTCACTTTTGCATGTCAAAAAGCACGTAGATACAAGAAAAAGCCGCTTACCTTTTCAGGTAAACGGCCTTACGCTTGGTGGAGAATTAGGGACTCGAACCCCAGACCCCCTGCGTGTGATGCAGGTGCTCTAACCAGCTGAGCTAATCCTCCGAATCGGAACACGCTTATTATATCACTGCACAGGCCCAAATGCAAGCCCTAATTTTCGATTTTTGCAAAAAGTTTGGATCAACAGTGCTTTTTGATTGCTCTTCTGCGTCAAATGGTGTATACTGAGGCTGGAATTCTTTCGAAAGAGAGGTCTTTTTATGATCACTGTACGCGGTATCATCACCTTGCTGGTGCTGGCGGTCCTGTTCGCACTGGCCGTGGTTTGGGTATCCAAGCAAGGCGGCTGGAAGGGCGAGGGCTGCGGCGGCAACTGTGCCTCCTGCCACCAGCACTGCGACACCCCTGAAAAGAAACACTGAGCACACGAATGCCCTCCGGCCGCTCTGGCCGGAGGGCATTTTTGCGTCACAGCTCGCCGTAATGGGCAGCAAAGACCGCGATGGTGCTCAGAAGGTCGCTGTGGGCTTTCTGATAGGTGCTGTAGCTGATGTTCAGCTTGTCCATCACCTCTTCCCGCGTCCGTCTCTCCATGTAGCGCAGCTGCAGGATGCCGCCCCGCAGGCCGGGGTCTGCCTCCCGGTAATACGCCTCCGTTTGCTCAATGGCTTTCTTCCACCCCCAGTTTCGGGGGCCGTAGACCCAGTTCCGCTGCCCATAAAAGCCGAGGGCCTCCTTTGTCTTCCGACGCTGCTCCTGTGTCATCGCTCCTTCTCCCTTCCCGCTCTCAGCCCGCCGGGCCGAAGAAGCAGCGGTCACGCTGCTCGGTGGTCATCCCCAGCATCTTCGAAAGCTTTTCGGCCTCACTCAGCTTGAATTCGCGCTCGTTTTCCAGCTTGCAGCGGAGCGTGCCGCTGCTGATGCCCAGAACATGGGCCACATGGCCCAGCTTTACGCCGCGGCTGCGGATGCAGTCGCGGAGCATCATGGTGTCGGTCATAGGCGTTTCTCCTTTCCGTTTTACGTCTTAAGTGTGCAGTACAATCATTAGTTGTATTATATTCCTTAGTTGATTATTTGTCAACATTATTTGCGAAACAGCCGATTAAAAGTTGATTTATAGTAAATTTTTTGTTATACTAGCCTCAGAACACCGAAAATCATGCATCGAGATAGAAAGCGAGGCCCTTTATGTCTGACACCGATCTATCCGGCCGCATCCGGCAGCGCCGGGAGCAGCTGGGCCTGTCGCAGGAAGAGCTGGCCGCCCGGATGGGATACCGTTCCAAATCCTCCATCACCAAGCTGGAAAAAGGCATCAACGACCTGCCCCGGGCCAAGCTCGAGGAGCTGGCGGCGGCGCTGAACACTACTCCTGCGTGGTTGATGGGCCTTGTGGATCTGCTCAGCCCGCCGCCGGGCTTCGAGCCGCTGCCCGAGATGGTGCGGGTGCCCCTTGTAGGCTCCATCGCCTGCGGGACCCCCATCACCGCCGAACAGAACATCGAGTGCTACATCGGCGTCCCTGCCGCGTGGCACGCTGACTTTGCCCTCACCTGCCATGGCAGCAGCATGGCCCCCACCATCTGCGACGGCGACATCGTCTGCATCCGCCGTCAGCCCGAGGTGGAGCAGGGGGAGATCGCCGCAGTCCGCATCGGTGAGGAAGCCACCCTCAAGCACTTTCACCGGCAGGGCGAGACCGTGATGCTGCTGGCCGACAACGCCGCCGTCTGCCCTCCCATGATCTTCGCCGGCCCCCAGCTCGAGGAGATCCAGATCGAGGGCCGCGCCGTGGGCTTCTGCCGCGGTTTATAATAAGGAGAACTGCTTATGTCTGCACCCGAAGAAATGGCCCTCAAGGTCATCGCCCATATCCGCACCGCCTTCCCCACCAAATTCGGCATCCCCCGCCAAAGCGGGCTGGTGGACAGTCTGCGGGGCGAGGTCATCTTCACCCCCGAATACCGCTGCGCCGACGCCGTGCGCGGGCTGGAAGATTTCAGCCACATCTGGCTGGTGTGGCAGTTCTCCGGCGCGGTGCGGGAGGGCTGGTCGCCCACCGTCCGCCCGCCCCGTCTCGGCGGCAACACCCGGATGGGCGTCTTTGCCACCCGCTCCCCCTTCCGGCCCAACCCTCTGGGCCTGTCCAGCGTCCGGCTGGAGGCCATCGAGCACCGGCCCGACGTCGGCCCCGTCCTCATCGTGCGGGGCGCCGACCTGATGGACGGCACCCCCATCTACGACATCAAACCCTATATCCCCTACGCCGACTGCCACCCTGATGCCTCCGCAGGTTTCACAGCGCAGACCCGGTCCCACCACCTGAACATGGTCTGCGGCGACGCCCTCTGGGCCAAAGTGCCTGCCGACCAGCAGGCGGCGCTGCGGGGCGTGCTGGAAAACGACCCCCGCCCCTCCTACCAGCACGACCCCGAGCGGGTCTACGGCATGGAGTTCGGCGGTCTGGAAGTCCACTTCAAGGTGGACGGCGAGACGCTGACCGTCACCGGCATCGACCACTGCTGACGCCGGAGGGACTGCAATGGAGCTGCGAAATATCAATACTTTCCTCCACATCGCCGAGCTGCACAGCTTTTCCAGCGCTGCGCGGGAGCTGGGTTACTCTCAGTCGGCGGTGTCGGCCCAGATCGCACAGCTGGAAGCAGAGCTTGGCACGCCCCTCTTCGACCGGGTAGGAAAGACCGTCCGCCTCACCGACGCGGGCCAGACCTTCCAGAGCTACGCCCGCACCCTTCTCATCACGGCCCAGCAGGCCAAGGCCGCGCTGATGCCCGCCCGGGCCGTCAGCGGCACCCTGCGGGTGGCGCTGGCAGACTCGGTGTGCAGCACCTTCCTGCCCGACCTGCTGCAGCAGTTCCACGCCCTCTGTCCGCAGGTGGAGCTGGTGCTTCGGACTGCCACCGCAGACGAGATGCTGCGGCTGCTGGGGGCCAACCAGATCGACCTCGCCTACACCCTCGACCAGCCCCTGCTCCTGCCCAGCCTGACGCTGGCCGTCAACGTGCCGGAGCCGGTCTGCTTCGTAGCCCCCGCCGGACACCCGCTGGCCGAGGCCGAGGCCGTGCCGCTGGATGTGCTGGCCCAGCAGGAATTTCTTCTCACGGAGCGGGGCATGAGCTACCGCGATGCCCTCGACCAGCGCCTTGCGGCCCGGGGGCTGGCCATCCATCCCTACATCGAGCTGGGCAGCGCCTCCCTGCTCTGCCAGATGGTAGAGCGCGGGATGGGCCTCTCCTTCCTGCCCGAGTACATCGTCTGCCCGGCCCTCTCCGCCGGGCGTCTGGCCCGCCTTCGCGTTCCCGACTGCACCGTCACCATGCACCGCCAGCTGTTCTACCACAAGGATAAATGGCTCACGCCCCAGATGAAGGCCTTCATTGCGCTGGTGGAGCAATAAACAAACGCCCCGCACCTGTCTTTCGACAAGTGTGGGGCGTTTCATTTGCAGATCTTTTCTCAGCTCAGCCGGTTCATCCGGACGGCCACATAGGGGTCGGGAAGCTTGAGTTCCTCGGCCAGATCTTCTTCGCTGCTGTATTTGTCGGCGGCAAGGCCCACAAAGACGCTGCAGCTGTCGAAGCGGCCATCCGGCGAGAGGGCGGTGATCTTCGCCTCACCGTCCGCAACAGCGGTCACGACGCCAGAGGCGTCCACTGTAGCGACGCCGGGGTTGCTGCTGACCCATGTGATGGGGACGCTGACGCCCCCCTCCACGGCTACAGAGGCCGTCAGGGCTTCCTTTGCGCCCACGGTGCGGAGCAGCAGGTCGTGCTTATTCAGGGTCACTTTGCCCACGTCGCTGGTGACGGTGACGGCACAACGGAGAGCCTGACCGTTGGACGCCAGCGCGGTGATGGTGGTGGTGCCGGGTTTCTGGGCCGTGACAAGGCCCTCCGTGTCCACCGTCGCCACCTCAGGGTCGCTGCTCATCCACTGGTAGGCGTAGATAAAGGAGCCGCTCGTGTTGATGAGCTGCAGCTTCTGGCTGGGGTGGGCGTTGTCGTACTGGATGATGAGGTTGAGGGTGACATGGTCGAGGGCCGGCTTTTTGCTGGCCGCGTCCCCGCTTTCCTTGCGGACCGTCACCCTGCAGGCGGCATACTCGCCCCGGTCGGTGATGGCGCTGATGGTCGCCTCACCGGCGCTGCGTCCCGTAACGCGGCCGTCGCCGTCCACAGTGGCCACGGTGGGGTTGCTGCTCATCCAGACGATGAAGTAGTAGTCGCTCTGTCCGCCGGTGTAGAGATAGGCTTTGGGCCGGGGGTCGTCGGCCGTGATCTCCAGCTCCATCTCGCTCACTTCCAGCTCAAAGTTCGAAGACTGTCCCAGAAGCGACGGCGCAGCCTGTGCGGCGGGAGCCGCCAGAAGCAGCCCGCTCAGCACGAGGGCAGCCGCAAGCCGTGTGATCTTGTTCATAGGGTAGCACTTCCCTCCTTCGTATCATTCCGTCTATCGCAATGTGCACTGCACATAATTCCACTCACTACTCGTTTATTGTACACGTCCCCCAAAGAAGGGTCAAGTTCTTCGCCAGAAGTGTCACAATTTCGCGCATCTTTTCGTGAAAGGCACTAAAACACCACCCTCAAATTTATACAAAACGTGCAGACTGCATTTTGCCGCCGGACGAAAGAGCCGCCGCACCCTCAGAAAGGTGCGGCGGCTCTCAGATGCCGTAAAAATCAGTAGTTCTTGGCCTTCAGCTCAAAATAGCTCTGGGGATGGGCGCAGACCGGGCACTTGAGGGGTGCAGACTTGCCGATATGGGTGTAGCCGCAGTTCCGGCAGACCCACACCTGCTGCTCTTCCCGGGCAAAGACCTTGCCCTCCTTGAGGTTGGCAGCGAGGGCGCGGTAGCGCTCCTCGTGCTCCTTCTCGATCTGTCCCACCATCGTGAAGAGGGCGGCCAGCTGGGCAAAGCCCTCCTCCTTGGCCTCAGCGGCCATCCGGGGGTACATCTCGGTCCACTCGTCGTTCTCACCGCTTGCAGCCATCTCAAGGCAGGTCATGGTGTCGGGGAGCGCGCCGCCGCACAGGGCTTTGAACCACAGCTTGGCGTGCTCTTTCTCGTTGCCGGCGGTCTCCTCAAAGATAGCGGCCAGCTGCTCGTAGCCCTCTTTCCTTGCGACGCTTGCAAAGAAGGTGTACTTGTTGCGGGCCATGCTCTCACCGGCGAAGGCTTCCATCAGGTTTTTCTCGGTCTTGGTACCCTTGAGTTCCATATTCTGTTCTCCTCTCTGATGTGTTGACACTGCCAGTATAGGCCATGTCAGGTTTGGTTTATTCTACGCGCAGCCCGCTTTGTTCGGTACCGGGTGTGCGCTAGGTCTTGTTTCTTTCTGAGGATAGTATAACAGAATTCGGGATAGAAATCAAGAATAATTCCTATTTATTTTTTCAACTGTGCTGCTTGAGGGCACAGACGGCGATGCTGAGGGCGCTCCACGCGGCCTGATACATCAGCACTGCGGCCACGCTCAGCATCCCCACGCTGCCCGCATAGGTCAGCAGGACGGCAATGGCCACCGAGAACCACACCGACACCAGCTGTACCGTGGTGGCAGTCGTCTCGGCGTTCTGGGCCTGCTCTGCGGCCCGCAGGCCGCCGGTCAGGCTGGCAAAGCCCTTGGTGCAGAGGATGCAGCAGTCCTCAGAGCCGGTGTTCTGGGCGGTGGCGGCATCCAGTGCGGCACACTGCTCCTGATCCAGCAGGACGACCATCCCCTCGGGCAGGTGGTAGGCGTCGGTGATCTGCCGTGCCGTCAGGCTGGGGTCCTGACAGGACACCAGCAGCTGGATGTTCTCCTTCTGGAGCTGTTCCAGCCCACGGGCCGCATTCCGCCCGCCCACATACCGGAGCACGAACATGGCGTGCAGACTGCCGGAGACGGCCAGATACAGGATCTGCAGCTCGCCGTTTTTCGAGTGCTTGGCTTCATACTCCTCGTCGGGCAGGGGCACATCTTCCTTTTCCATGTATGCGCGGGAGCCGATGAGGACGCGGTTGTTGTCGCACCACGCGGAGAAGCCGAGACCCCGATGGACTTCCAGATCCTTGACGGGGTAGAGGATGTCGGTGCGGTCCTCGATGATCTGGCGGAACAGGCCGCTCAGGGTATTGCAGCACTGGCTGAGGACGCTGGCCGAATAGAGGATGGCCCGGTCGATGCGGCCGCCCTTGAAGATGCGGATGTCCTCCAGCAAGGCGCTGTCCGGCGTGAACAGCTCGTCGGCGTCGGCCTGCACCGTGTCCACACCGCCCAGCTCCTCGATGGCCGACCAGCCGGGCACCACAGCGCCCGAGGCAGCTGCGGTCTGCTGCAGCCGCAGAGACGCAAGGCCGGCGATAAGGGTGGAGGACAGGGGCGACCCCATGCAGAGCACGGCGGTCAGGGCCGCCGCGCTGCCGTTGACGCCGCCGCCCATGACGAGGAATACGAATCCGGCCAGAAGGGCCACGCCCAGCAGGATATAGTTCGTTTTGCAGGCGCGGCGCTCACAGGCACGGGGGCCAAAGCCCTGTTCCACCATCGCGTCGTCCCACTCGGTGGGGCGGCTGAGCAGCACCCACGGGTCTTTTTCCTCCATATTCTTAGCCAGCACCCGGACAAGCTCCTTGTCCTTGGCGCGGAACGCGCCGCGCCGCTCCGGTGCGGCCTGCGCCAGCGCAAATCCGCCCTGCACCGAGGCCAGCAGCACCCGGTCGCCCAGCAGCGCAAGGAAGAGTCCCAGCGCCGCGATGCCGGACAGGAGGGTGAAGCTGGACGGCTGATAGCTCTTGGCGTTCAGCAGGGCCACAGCGGCCTGCAGCAGGGCGGCACAAGCGGCCAGCGCGGGCATCGTCTCCATGCTGGGACGGCCCCGCAGGCCCTGCAGGCCATCCCGCAGGACGGGCCAGCCAACGGCCAGTGCCAAGGCGTAGAAGAGCAGGTTGGCAGCGTAGAACGCCGCCGGGGCAGTCACGGGGTCCAGCCCGGCCAGCGGGCCGACAAGGCCCTCTGCGGCAAGGCCGAAGTGGAGCAGCACCAGCGCGAGGATGCCGCCCAGCGCACAGCGCAGGGTAAGGGCCGCGCTCATCCGGCGCAGCCGGTCGCCCATCTGCTCAGGCGCTTCGGGGGTCTTTTCCGCCTCGGCGGTCGCCTCTTCTGCGGGGGCGGCTTCCTCTGCGGCAGGCTGCGCAGGCGCTTCGGCGTCCGGCGTCTCTGCGGGGGCAGGCCCGTCGTCGTTCAGGTCAATGAGCGGCAGGCTCATGCTGTCGTCGCTGCTGGGCGGCGTCGTGCGGGTGGGGGCAGAGGGCGTTTCCTCGTCCTCCCCCTTGCCGAAGAAGTGCATGGCCGGGGCTGCATGGAGCTTCGCCGTCTTGTCCTCCGCAAACACCAGCTCGGGCATCGGCGCAGCAGGCCTCTCCGGCTTGGCATCCGGCTCTTTTTCTGGTCCCGGCTTCTGGACAGCCGGGGCTTCCGGGACGCTCTTCTCCGGCTTTTCGGCCTCCGGCTGAGGCTTCGGGCCGAAGAGCATGGCCTTCAGTGCCTGCATCTCCCGGTCCTCGTACTGCTCCTGCGGGGTGCGTGGGCCGTACTGGACGGCCTTTTTCCGGGAGGCAGACTGTTTTTCTGTTGGCATTTTGTCCGGCTGGGGGGCAGGCGTCTCCGGCGCTTTGGGCTGGGACACTTGGGGCTTCTCCGGTTCCGGCTGGGGCGCACTCGCCGCACTCGCCGCTCCCGCCGGCTCCGGCGTCTCAGGCTTCGAAGGCTCTGTCTCCTCTTCCAGCTTCAGGACAAGCTCCAGCTCGGAGGGGTTCTCCTGCTCCTCACCGCCCAGCTGGATCTCGCCGGTGTTGCTCTCTTCCGCTGCGCCGTCGGCCTGCGGCTCCGTTTTCTCGCGGCGGAACAGCCGACCGAACAGGCCCTTAGGCTTTTCGGCCGCTCCATCGTCCCGTCGGGTCATCTCCTCCGGGACCTGCGCCACACTGGTCGTAAAAAAGGTACGGAATTTCTCGTCGCGGGCGTCGATCTCTTCCTGCGTCAGTTCTTTCCGCTCTTCATCCTTTGGCATCTGCTGTCTTCCCTCCCTGATCTCTTATTGAGGGCGTCTCAGCCCTGTGCGGCACGCTGGCTCTGGATCTCATACAGGATGATGCCAGCCGCTACCGAGACGTTGAAGCTGTCCACACCGGTGCCTCGTGCAGCCATATCGAGGCTCACCACGCCGTCGCAGAGCTTCTTCACCAGCTGCGACACGCCGCTGCCCTCACTGCCCAGCACCAGTGCGATGGGGCCGGTGAGGTTGTTCCGACGCAGGGACACGCCATCCATATCGGCGCAGTAGACGAAAACGCCCTGCTCCTTGAGGCGGCGGATGGTCTCGCCGATGTTGGCCACCCGGGCCACGGGCAGTCGCTCCGCAGCACCGGCGCTGGACTTGATGACGGTGGGGGTCACGGATGCGCCGCCCCGCTTGGGGATGACGATGCCGTGTGCGCCGCACAGCAGGGCCGAGCGCATGACTGCGCCCAAATTGTGGGGGTCCTCGATGCCATCACTCAGCACGAGGAAGGGCGGTTCGCCCTTCTCCTTGGCTGCGGCCAGCAGGTCCTCCACCGTTGCGTATTCGATCTCGCTGGCAAAGGCAGCTACGCCCTGATGGCTCTCGGTGCCGGTCATGAGGCGCAGCTTATTGGGGTGCACCCGCTTGACGGTGGCACCGGCCTCCTTGGCCATTGCGGTGTAGTAGGCCGCCACAGCGGGGGCCATGCCCTCTGCCAGCAGCACGGTATCCACGCCGGAGCCGCTCTTCAGCAGCTCCGTGACCGGGTTCTTTCCGTAAACAAGGCTCTCGTTCCGGGGCTGCTCCTCGGCCTTTTCGCGGCGGGGGCGGCGGGACGTATTGCGTTCTTCCATGAAGTGCTCCTTCCATTTCTATCGCAGGACGCCGTGGCTCTTCCGGCCCGGCGCCGTTGTGTTTCATTCAGCAAATCTTTCCATGCCGCAGTGCGGCAGGCGATGATGACTCATCTTGAAGTATAACATAAGAAGCCGGTGTTCGCCATAGAATTGTGATTTTTCTCCCGTGAAATTTCTGTGCTGCGGTCCGGACAGCACCGCATGGGGTAAGTGTTGTCCCTCTGCACACCGAGCATCCGTCTTTTTGCCGGATGCAAAAGTTTTCCACATCCAAACCGCTTTACCCATCGTATATCGGCCCTGTTTTTTCCACAAGTTGAAAACCCTGTGGAAAGAGTTCAAAACTCAAGCGCTCATGCCTGTTTTTCAGGTTGAATTCCACACTTTCCACGAGGTTTTCCACATTCTCATCTCGACAGGCTCAGAACCTTGCATACATTTTGTAATTTTCAAGTCAGAATTATGACAAATTTTTGAATCGAAGCAGCCATTCTTTTGCCTTTTTATCCAATATCATTTTGACGAATGCAGTCTTCTGTTGAAAATCATCCCCTTTTGTCCCTCTCTCGTTCCTCTGCTCAGATGTTGTCGTCGCTTGTAAAAATGTTGCATTTCGCTCGTTTTTCCATTTTTCGACTGCGTTTCCGGCCAAGAAAGCTTCGGTTTGATTACAAAAACTCTCTAGTGGATTGATTTTGCCCTCTGTTTGGGGTATACTTAGGTTGCAACTTCGTTAAACCATACACGAAGTGCTGTGTGGGTACGAAGAGACCCCGATAAATTTTGGAGGTAAATAATATGTTGGTAAATGCAACCGAAATGCTCATCAAAGCCCGCGACGGCCACTACGGTGTGCCTCAGTTCAACATCAACAATCTGGAGTGGACCAAGGCTGTCCTGACCGCCTGCGAGGAGATGAAGAGTCCCGTCATTCTGGGCGTCTCCGAGGGTGCCGGCAAGTACATGACCGGCTTCAAGACCGTCGCCGCAATGGTGGACGCAATGGTCGATTCGATGGGCATCACCGTTCCGGTCGCTCTGCATCTGGATCACGGCACCTACGAGGGCTGCAAGGCCTGCGTTGAGGCTGGCTTCTCCTCCATCATGTTCGACGGCAGCCACTACTCCATCGAGGAGAATGTCGCCAAGACCACGGAGCTGGTCGCTCTGGCACACTCCAAGGGCATGAGCATCGAGGCCGAGGTCGGTTCCATCGGCGGCGTCGAGGACGGCGTTGTGGGCAATGGTGAGATCGCTGACCCCGCAGAGTGCGCAAAGATCACCGATCTGGGCATCGATTTCCTCGCTGCCGGCATCGGCAACATCCACGGCGTCTACCCGGCCAACTGGAAGGGTCTGGACTTCGAGGCTCTGGACCGCATCCACAAGGCTACCAACAACATTCCTCTGGTCCTGCATGGCGGCACCGGCATCCCCGACGACATGATCGCCAAGGCCATCAGCCTCGGCGTCTCCAAGATCAACATTAACACCGAGTGCCAGCTGGTCTTCGCTGAGGCCACCCGCAAGTACATCGAAGAGGGCAAGGATCAGCAGGGCAAGGGCTTCGACCCCCGCAAACTGCTGGCTCCCGGCGCAAAGGCCATCGAGGCCAAGTGCAAGGAGAAGATCGAGCTGTTCGGCTGCGCAGGCAAAGGCTAAGCCGAAGCTTCCTTCTTAAAGGATACCCCACCTGATAACGACCCGGCCCCGCTGCGTTGGAGTTTTCCACGCGGCGGGGCCGTTTTTTGTTTTATATGCGAGCACTCAGACGTGGGTCTTTTCCATATAGCCAGAAATGGATTGCATATAGCCCAGCACCCAGAAGGAGGCAAAAAATCGAATAACCAAGGATCGGAAGCCGTAGCAGTACAATCTTACCCGCGATCTGGGTAAAGAACCAGCCTGTCCCATACAGCACTACGATATATAGCGCCATCCAAGCGATGTATTTGAGCCAGTGTTCCCGTGGAGGAAAACCCACCTGCTCCATCATCCGGCGGAACAGTATGCAAAACGCGGTCAATGCAACAACAAGCTGCATCAGATACCCTACGGATAGTTCAAAAACCCAATTTCCAATTACCGGATAGAGCAGCAAGCCTTCCACGCCCCACCCAAAAAAGAAATACAGCGGTGCAACATACCAGAAGTAATCTCCAGCTCTCAGTGTTTTCAAGCTTGGCTTGACCTCTTCCACAAAGGTCTTTGCGTCCGAAATCGAATGAAACAGTTCCTGATTTTCCTTGTTGGCTTGGATTGCAATATCAAGCAAATCGCTGCGCACAAGTTCGATACCACAGAAGTCCCAGCTGACCCGGCGAAGATAACGAATCACTTCTTCAAGCTGCTCCTGACTTTTTTCAGTCAGCAACTCGGTACGCATCCGGTTTGTTTTTCGCAATGCAAAATACTTATTCATCTGGCTCCTCCTTAAAAATTTTTTCCACCAGCTGGCAGAGCTGGCTCCAATCCTGCCGGAACTCAAGAAGCGCCCGCCGCCCTTCTTCCGTTACAATGTAATATTTTCGGCTCGGTCCCTTGGGGGAAGGTCTGCGCTCCACCGTGACCTTTCCCTGTTGCTCCAAGCGCAATAGCAGCGGATAGAGCGTGCTCTCGCTCAAGTCAGAAAATCCGACCTGTTTCAGATGCATCACAATCTCATAACCATAGGTCGGCTCTTGCGCAATCAATTTCAGAACACAATATTCCAGAACACCCTTTAAAAGTTGTGCATTGTTTTCCATAAGTCCTCCTCTCTGCTAGTATGTAATGCGTAGTAGCTTATCTACATTGTATTACATAGTAGTGTTTCTGTCAAGTCCTGACCTATTGGCATTACAACCAAAAATCATGCCATATTTTTATGCAACAAAAAAGCCCTGAGATTTCTCTCAGAGCTCTTTGTTAAGTCGGCGACTACCTATTTTCACAAGCCGTTTCCAGCTAACTATCTTGGGCACG